>NZ_JAZGQL010000009.1:0-276542 GCF_036421995.1 Plantactinospora veratri | reverse complement strand
GGGGGGGGGGGGGATTGTTGGGCCCCCGCGGGGGGGGGGGGCCGCCGGGCGGGCGGGCGGGGCGACCCGAGGGTTCGAGCGACCAGGTTCAGTAGCCGTAGCGGCTCTTCAGGTGCCGCCACCAGTCCCGGAACATCCAGCGGTCGAACTCGGTGATCGACCGGGCGCTGCCGGCCTTCATGATGAAGCTGCTGACTCCGGTGGGGGTCCAGTCGTAGAAGTCGTCCAGCCCGTAGGTATGGCCGATCTCGTGCAGCAGGATGGTCATGTCCGCGGTGTTGAGGTTGTTCATGTAGTACTCGCGGCCCATCCGCTGGCCCCAGTCGCCGCCGGCACCGCCGCCGAAGCCGTCGGTCAGCCAGAGCGAGTGGTCGTAGTGCCGGGCCGCGCCGCCGGGACAGTTCGGGTACTGGCCGTTCTGGTTGAAGAACCGGCCACACGGGGCCGCGCACTGCGGGGCGTTCTCCCGGATGTCGTTGACGTAGATGTCCACCGAGTTGTCCGACCACTGCAACTGGGACCGGTTGCGGACCGCCCAGCCCACCACCCGGACCGGGACGTCCTGGTACGGGAAGGCGTTGTGCCCGACCATCACGTCCATCCACTTCTTGTACTGCCGGGCCAGGGTGGCGTGGATCTGGTCCCGCTGGGCGGCGGTGACGGTGGCCGAGGAGTCCCAGCGGACGCAGTAGTTGATGTAGCCCCGGTTGGCGAAGAGCTGGTCCCAGCCGTAGTTGCGGAACCCGTACAGGTTGCCGTTGTTGTAGGTCTGCTCCTGGTGCCGCCAGACCTGGTCCAGCGGGGTGACCAGGTTGGCCGGCGGATTCCA
Source organism: Plantactinospora veratri (assembly GCF_036421995.1). NCBI lineage: Bacteria > Bacillati > Actinomycetota > Actinomycetes > Micromonosporales > Micromonosporaceae > Plantactinospora > Plantactinospora veratri. The sequence goes on along the minus strand of NZ_JAZGQL010000009.1, from coordinate 275,713 downwards.
GGTGTCCAGGACGGTCGGGCCGGTCCCCTCGCGGTTCGCCGCCCCGTCGGCCAAGGGTGCGGTGTCGAACGCGCCGGCGCTCGCGTCCCGGGCCGGATCTCCGGCCGGCGCGGCCTGTGCGACCCCGACGCCGCTCACCAGCATGACCGCCGTGAGCAGTGGCACCAGGGCCTGCCACCATCGCCTCATCTTCGGTTCCTCCTTCGCTCAAGGGATTGATGATGATCAATTTCTTGGCGCCGGGTCCGCCGGAAGGGATCGGCGGGGTGGTGGGTTTCGGCGTTCAGCACACGATGGCGTACGAAAAGGTTTTCGGCAAGGTGTTGCGCATATTACGAGGACGTAACGCCAAGCCGGAAGGATCGCTGGGAGCAGCGTTTGATCTTCGCGGTTGTTCCGAAAAGGTTCTCGAAACAGTTTCGGAAAGGGCGTACCGGCAGGTGCCTCGGGCGTGGACACCGGCGGGTTGGGTAACCGGTGGACACCGGCGACCGGACGGGGCGGAGGAGGCACGGATGCCGACCGGAAAAAGCGGGCCGCCACCGCACCCGCCGGTCGTACTGACCGCCAACGCGGGCTCCGCCAGCCTCCGGCTCGACTACGTCCGGGCCGGCGAGGTCGCCGACGGCCTGGCCCGACCCGAGCCGCCGGGATCGACCGAGGCGGACCGGGCGGTACGCGACTTCCTCGCCGCCCACCCGCCGCCCGACGCCGTCGGCCACCGGCTGGTGCACGGCGGCGACCTGGTCCGCACCCCGACCCGGGTGGACGACACGCTCCGGACCCAACTCGACGGGCTGGCCACGCTGGCCCCGCTGCACCTGCCGCCCGCACTGCACCTGCTGGACCGGATCGCCGAACAGCTCCCCGAGGTGCCGCACGTGCTCTGCCCGGACACCGCCTTCCACGCCCACCTACCGGCGGCCGCCGCGACCTATCCACTGCCCGACCAGTGGCGCCGCCGGTGGGGGCTGCGCCGGTACGGCTTCCACGGCCTGTCGTACGCCTACGCCCTGCGCCGCTGCGCCGAACTGCTCGGCCGGCCCGTCGACGGCCTCCAGCTCCTGCTGGCCCACCTCGGCGGCGGCGCCTCGGTCTGCGCGGTCCGGGACGGCCGCAGCGTCGACACCTCGATGGGTTTCACCCCGCTGGACGGCATCCCGATGTCGAAACGCTCCGGGGCGGTCGACCCGGGCATGCTGCTCTGGCTGCTCGGCGACGACCGGCTCAGCCTGACCGAGCTGTCCGAGGGGCTCAACTCGCAATCCGGGCTGCTCGGTCTCTCCGGCGGCCTCTCCTCCGACACCCGCGATCTGGTCGCCGCCGCCCCGGACAACCCGGTCGCGGCCCTGGCGCTCGAGGTCTACGCCCACCGGGTACGCCGGGAACTGGCCGCCGCCGCCACCAGCCTGGACCGGCTGGACGCCCTGGTCTTCACCGGCGAGATCGGCTGGGACCAGCCCGAGGTGCGGCACGACATCTGCGCCGGGCTCGGCCTGCTCGGCGTCACGCCGCCGCAGGGCGGCAACCGGGAGGCCGACGCCGTGGTCTCGCCCCCGGGCGCCGAGGTGCCGGTGCTGGTCGTCGAGCCCCGGGAGGACCTCCAGGTCGCCGCCGAAACCCTAGCCGCACTGCGCTGACCCCGGCCCGGCCCCGGAGCAGCCGCGCCGAGACGCGGACGCGGGGGCGAACCATCCAGCGGAGTTCCCGCCGGTTGGCGGCCACGTCCCGGTGGATCGAGGGCTCCGCCCACCGGAGGGCCGGTCAGGCCATCAGTCGGGTCAGGAAGTCGCCGATCCCCTGGGCGATCGCCATCAGCACCGCCCCGATCGTCTCGACCAGCTCGGCGGCGCCGTCCGGCCGGAACGCGATGAAGAAGATCAGGAAACCCACGAACAGCCAGGTGAGGACCTTCTTGGCAAGTACCGGCATGTCTCCTCCGCTGGGGCATCCCCCGTCTCGTACGACCTCGGAAGTCTCGGTGTCACGAGAGCTGGCGCACTCCGGCGATCGAGTGCTTCGCATCCCCGTCCGGACCGGCCCGCAAACGACCCCGCCGGGCCGACCCGGCGCCCCCGGTCGGGTCCGGCGACCGCGCGCCACCCATCCGGATCACGCCGCTAGCCGGATACAGCAGTATTACAGCATCAAGCGGCATAAGGTGGTGATTATCCCTCATCATCCGCTTGCTGCCCGTAACGGCGGGCCGGCCGACCCCGGGTGGAGGCAGCGTGACCAGCCCTGGCGGGCGACCGGACGTGCTGCGCGGGCCGGAGGACTCCCGGGTCACCACCATCGAACTCTTCTTCGACGTGGTCTACGTGCTGGCCGTGACCCAGTTGACCGAGCTGTTGCTGCACCGGTTGCACCCGACCGGCGCGGCCGGGGCCGCGGTGCTGCTGCTCGCCGTCTGGTGGGCCTGGGTGGACACCGCCTGGATCACCAACTGGTTCGACCCGGACCAGCCCCGGGTACGGGTGCTGCTGATCGCGCTGATGGGGATCAGCCTGGTGATGTCCTCCGCGCTGCCCGAGGCGTACGGGGACCGTGGGCTCTGGTTCGCCGTGGCGTACGTGGCCCTGTCGGTGGGCCGCTCGCTCTTCGTCGCCACTGCCCTGGCCGCCCGCTCGGACCTGCACCGCAACTTCCAGCGCCTGGCCGTCTGGCGGGCCGCCTCCGCACCGCTCTGGCTGGCCGGCGGGTTCGCCTCCGGCCCGCTCCGGCTGGGCCTGTGGGTGGCAGCGGTGGCCCTGGACAGCTCCGCGGCCGCCTGCGGCTTCTACGTGCCCGGGTGGGGTCGGTCGAATCCGGCGGAGTGGGCCATCAACGGAGCGCACCTGGCCGAGCGGGCCCGACTCTTCGTGATCATCGCGCTCGGCGAGTCCATCCTGGTCACCGGCACCGTCTTCGGCGCCCTGGGACACGGTTGGACGACCCTCGCCGCGCTGGCCAGCGCCTTCCTGGGCAGCGTGGCGCTGTGGTGGATCTACTTCGACCGCAGCGCCGAGGCCGCCCGGCAGGTGCTCGTCGAGGCCGAGGAACCGGGCCGGCTCGGCCGGTCGGCGTACACCTATCTGCACATCCCGATGGTGGCCGGCGTCATCGTCACCGCGGTCGGGGACGACCTCGTGCTGCACCACCCGAACGGTGCGGCCGGTCCGGCGGTGACCAGTGCCGTACTCGGCGGCCCGGTGCTCTTCCTCGCCGGGTTCCTGCTGTTCAAGAACGCGGTCCTCGGCGTACGCTCCCGGACCCATCTCGGCGCCGTCGTCGTGCTCGTCGCGCTCGGCCCACTCGGGTTGGTGCTGAGCCCGCTGGCGCTCTCCGCCCTCTCGACCGGGGTGGTGGCGACCGCGGCGGCCCGCAGCACTCTGCTGGTGGCCCGGCGCGGTCGATTCCCGCCGGTTCCGCCGGCCGAGGAGCCGACCCGGTGAAAGTTCCGGAACTCCGCGCCCCGACGTGAGCCGCGGTCGCCCGGACCCACCGTCGCTCCACCCGGGGCGAGAGCGCCGGCGTAACTGGTCAGCGACGGAGTTTTGGTGACAGCAGAGCTGACGACGCGCACCGAAAGTGTTCCGGAAGCGTTGACCCCCGACGGCGGTGATGCAACACTATCCATCCATTAGGGTCGATTGGCGCCACGCCGCCCGTCCGCGATCGACGCTGGCGGATCAGGGTGACCCTCGACCGTTCCCGCACCGTGACGCCCGGACGGACCACCACCATGCGCCCGTCCGGCAATCCCGCCAGAAGGGGCAGAGATGATCAGGAGTTCCACCGACGGCGCCAGGGGTCCGAAACCGCGGTACCGGACCCGACTCGCGCTCGTCCTCGGCGCCGTGGGCATGCTCGCCACCGCCGGTGCCATCGCGCTGCCCAACACCGCCAGTGCGGCGAGCACCCTGGGTGCCTCCGCCGCCGAGCGAGGCGGCCGCTACTTCGGCACCGCCGTGGCGGCGAGCAGGCTGGGCGACAGCGCGTACACCACCATTCTGAACCGCGAGTTCAACCAGGTCACACCCGAGAACGAAATGAAGATCGACGCGACCGAGCCGCAGCAGGGCCAGTTCTCGTACGGCAACGCGGACCGGATCGTGCAGCACGCCCGCAGCCGGGGCATGCAGGTGCGCGGCCACACCCTGGCCTGGCACTCCCAGCAGCCCGGCTGGATGCAGAACATGTCCGGCAGCACGCTGCGGCAGGCCATGCTCAACCACGTCACCCAGGTCGCCACCCACTTCCGGGGCCAGATCGCCTGGTGGGACGTGGTGAACGAGGCGTTCGCGGACGGCAGCAGCGGAGCCCGGCGCGACTCCAACCTCCAGCGCACCGGCAACGACTGGATCGAGGCCGCCTTCCGGGCCGCCGACGCCGCCGACCCGAACGCGCAGCTCTGCTACAACGACTACAACATCGACAACTGGAACGACGCCAAGACCCAGGCCGTCTACCGGATGGTCCAGGACTTCAAGTCCCGGGGCGTACCGATCGACTGCGTCGGCCTCCAGTCGCACTTCACCGGCGGCTCGAACTACCCGAGCAACTACCGCACCACACTGTCCAGCTTCGCCGCCCTCGGCGTCGACGTGCACATCACCGAGCTGGACATCCGCAACGCACCCGCCGACGCGTACCGCAACGTGACCAACGACTGTCTCGCGGTGGCCCGCTGCAAGGGAATCACGGTCTGGGGCATCCGCGACTCGGACTCGTGGCGGTCCGGGGAGAGCCCGCTGCTGTTCAACGGCAGCGGACAGAAGAAGCCGGCGTACGACGCCGTACTCACCGCGCTGAACAACGGCAGCCCCGGCGGCAACCCGACGACCCCGCCGCCCGGCGGCAACCCCACCACCCCACCCCCGGGCAGCGGCGGCTGCACCACGTCGACCACGGCCGGTACGGTCTGGGGCGACCGCTACAACACCACGGTGACGGTCAGCGGCGCCAGCAACTGGACCGTGGTCGTCGCCGTCACCTCACCACAGTCGATCAGCAGCACCTGGAGCGGCAGCGCCAGCCTGAGCAGCAACAACACCGTACTGACGATGCGCTCCAACGGCAGCGGCAACAGCTTCGGCTTCACCACCATGATGAACGGCAACTCCAGCGCCCGACCACAGGTCAGGTCCTGCACCGCCGGCTGACCGGGTAACCCGGTTCCCCCGCCGGCCGCGTGGTGTCCCGCACCGCGTGGCCGGCGGCGTCGTTCGGCCGCGGCGCCCGCCGGGCCCGGTGGCAGCGGTCAGTCGGTGGTCAGTCGGGCCCGCCACGGGTGGGCCGGGTGCACCAGCGCCAGCGCGTCGTCGAGCCAGCGTCGCGCAGCGCCGTCCAGCAGCGGCAGCGCGGTGCCGAAGTCCGCCTCGTCCTTCGCCCGGGTGGCCTTCGCCTTGAACAGCAGCACCACCTCCGGCAGCAGGTACGGAACGCCGTCCGGGTCGTGCCGGACGATGTCGGCGTACGGGCGGCGGATCCGTGCGTCGCGCCGGCAGATCCAGACGTCCCTGTCGTGCGGCTCCCGGAACACGTCCAGCCGCCACCGTCCGACGGCCCGCTCGTACGCCCACGTCTGATGGCTGGTCCGCATCGACTCCGGCGTCGGTGGCAGGAGCCGCCCGTCGTGCGGTACGGCGAAGTCACAATCGCCGAGGCGCTCCCGTACCTCGTCGAACCGCTGGGCCGGGACGGCGATCTCCAGGTCGTCGTGCCGCCGGGAGGGTGCGCCCCGGAACAGGTCGATCGCCCAGCCGGCCGCCACGCACCAGGGCAGGTCGAGCCCGGCCAGCCGTTCGGCGACCACCGACGGCGGCCACGGGTCCCAGGCATCGAGGTCCGGAATCACCGACCGACGGTAGCCGACCCGGTACGCCGGCCGGAACCGGTGACTCAGGTCCCGATGCCCGGCCCGGACCGTCGGCGCCGGACTCAGGCCGACTGCCGGCGGACCAGGTGGGTGTCCAGGAAGACTGCCGGTGAGGGGATCTCGTCACCCCGGATCTGCGCGACCAGCAGCCGGGCCATCTCCGTCCCCATCGTGATCACCGGTTGGTGCACCGAGGTCAGCGGTGGATTGGCGTGCAGCGCGAGCGACGAGTCCTCGTACCCGACCACCGCCACGTCCGCCGGGATGCGCCGGCCGGCCTCGTGCAGCGCCTGCATGGCCCCCAACGCCATCAGGTCCGAGGCGGCGAAGACCGCGTCGATGTCGCCGCGCCGGGCCAGCAGCCGGCGCATCGCCTCGATGCCGCTGTTCGCGCTGAAGTCGCCGTAGTCGATCAGGTCCTCGGACGCCGGCCGGCCGTGTGCGGCGAGCGCCTCGCGGTAGCCGACCAGCCGAGTCACCCCGGCGCCCATGTCCTGCGGCCCGGCGACCGTGGCGACCGTCCGCCGGCCGATCCCGATCAGGTACTCGACCGCCTGCCGGGCGCCGCCCGCGTTGTCCACGTCGACGAAGTACGCCGGCTGCGCGCCCAGCCCCAGCATCCGGGCCGGCCGTCCACCGAGGACGGTCGGCAGGCCCCGCTCCATCAGCAGTCCCGGCAGCGGATCCGCGTCGTGCAGCGAGATCAGCATCACCCCGTCGACGTGCTGGTCGGTGAGCTGGTGCTCCATCTTCTCCCGCCCGCCCGGCGACTGGATCCAGGACAGCCACAGCTGCAGCGGGGTGTCGGCGAGTCCGGCGCTGACCCCCCGGGCGATGCCGGCGAAGAACGGTTCACCGAACGCCCGCTCGCCGGACTCCGAGATGACCAGCGCGACCGAGTCGGTCCGCTGGGTGACCAGGGCCCGGGCGGCACGGTTCGGCACGTACCCCAGCTCCCGGACCGCCGCCCACACCGCGGCCCGGACCGTCGGGCTGACCTGCGAGGAGTTGTTCACCACCCGCGAGGCGGTGCCGCGCCCGACGCCCGCTCGGGCCGCGACCTCGCTCAACGTGGGCCTGCCGAGGTCGCGGCGCTGAGATCTCATGATCTGCTCCCGGGACTTGCGTTGATCGACGGTGGATCCAGGGTAGGCGGGTGCCGAACGGACCCGTGCCTGGCCGGTGCGCCACGCCGAGGCGCCACTCGACGAGGTTGTTACATCGATGATGATATGGTTTCTGGCCGGCTTTCGGCCCCGGCCGTCTGGTCCGTCCCGCCACCGGTTCGACCGTCTGCCCGTCGGTGCCGCCGCCGGCACGGTCGGCTCGCCGAGCGGCAGCGGCCCCGGAGCGGTCCGCTCGTCGGACGGCCGGAGCGGCGTCGTCGGAGCCCGAGACGGCACCACCCAGAGCGGAGGAGCCCGGTGACGCGGTTCGGTTGGTTCCTCGGTCACGAGGAGTGGCAGCCCGAGCTGCTGGTGGCCCAGGCCCGCCGGGCCGAACAGGCCGGCTTCGACGCGATACTCGTCTCCGACCATCTCCAGCCCTGGGTGGACGACGCCGGTGCGGCCGGCCACGGCTGGGCCACGCTGGGCGCCGTCGCCACGGCGACCCGGAGCGCCACGCTGGTCTCGGCGGTGGCCTGCCCGCTGTTCCGCCAGCATCCGGTGCTGGTGGCGCAGGCCGCGGCCACCCTCGACCGGCTCTCCGGCGGCCGGTTCGAACTCGGGGTCGGCACCGGGGAGGGCATCAACGAGGCACCGCTGGGCCGGTTTCCGCCGTACCCCGAGCGGCTGGCCCGGATGACGGAGGCGCTCGGGCTGCTCCGGCCGCTGCTGGCCGGCGAGACCGTCGAACAGCCGGACGCGGCGTACTATCCGGTCTCCTCGATCCGGCTGCACAGTCCGCCGTCGACCGGCGTACCGGTGCACCTGGCGGCGGCCGGTCCCCGCTCGGCGGCCACCGCCGGTCGGCTCGCCGACGGGGTGGTCAGCTCGGTCAAGGACCCCGAACGGACCGGCCGGGAGGTGGTGGACGTGGCCCGGGCGGCAGCCTCGGCCGCCGGGCGTACGCCACCGAGGGTGGTGCTGAGCAGCTTTGTGGTAGTCGCCGACAGCGACGACGAGGCACTGCGGGCGCTGCGGCCGTGGCGCGGGCTGCGTACGCCCGGCCGGCTGGTGGCGGCGAGCCCGACCCGGTTGCGCCAGCGGGCCGACCGGCTCGGCCCGGCGGCGATCCTCGCCCGGTATCGGCGGGTCGGCGAGCCCCGGCAACTCCTGGATTTCTGCCAACTGGTGATCGACCGGCTCCGCCCGGACGTGCTCGCCCTACAGGTGGCCGCCACCGACGGCACCGCCGCACTCGAACGCTTCGCCGGACTCGCCGAACGGCTGCGCCAACGCGGCTGAGCTGCGAATCAACCCGGACGGCTACCACTGTGGACGACGGCCGACACCGCCACCCCGGGCACACGATTCGAACACTTGTACGATAGAATATCGAGGTGTACGACAGCCGAGACCAGGCCGGCGGCCGCGCCCGCCTCGCCGCCCAGCAGCCCACCGACCGCCGACTCGTCCTCGCCCGGGTGCACCGGATCGCCGCGGACTATGCCGGCGGCTATCGCGAGGGGTTGGTCCGGGCCACCGCCCTTGCCGAGCTCGCCGATCTCGCCGCCGATCCCGACCTGCTCGCCCAGGCCGCCGCCATGCACGCCGTCGCCGACAACTGGTATGCGATCAACGCCGTCGACCTGCTGCTCGAAGCCGGCGCCCCGCCGGAACTCCTGCACTCCTACCTGGACGCGCCCGCCTGCCCCGCCGAGCCGGCCCCGGCCGACCCGGAGACCGGTGCCCGGTAAATCGATCTTGAATTCGGTCGCCGGGCAGGGCTACATTCACTGCACCGTAACCCCGTGTTCCCGCACCGCGACCACGTTCTTTCGACGGTGACAATCCCCGCGGTCCGCACGCCGGTGATGTCGGCCCGGACCGGCGCAACCAGGAGGACCACATTGGAGAGCCGCCCTGAATCCCCCGCCGCCGAGGCCGAGGCTCCGGAGAAGTTCGCGGTCAGCCGACGCCGGGCGCTCGCGCTCGGTCTGGGCGGTGCGGCCGCCCTCGCCACCGCCAGCCCGGCCTGGGCGGTGACCGACCAGCGTCCGGGTGCGGTCCGTCCACCGAGCCTGGGCGTGCACGACCGGCTGGTCGCCGGCCGCGTCTCGGCCAGGCGGGCGCTGCACCACCTACGGCATCTCTCCGAGCGGATCGGCCCACGCATCGGCGGCACCTCCTCCGAGCGGACCGCCGCGAAATACCTCGCCGACGAACTCGACGACCTCGGCTACCGGACGACCCTTCAGCCGTTCACCGTCGCCGACAAGTTCCTCGGCCAGCTCAGCTCCCGTCCCGGCCTGCCCGACGACCTCAACTGGCAGGTCGGGGCGTCGCCACACGCCGCCCTCGACACCCGGGTCACCGGCCGGGTGGTGGACGTCGGCGCCGGCGCACCGGAAAACTACCCGGCGGACGTCGCCGGCAAGGTCGTCCTCGTCGACTACGTCGCCGCGCAGCGCGAGGCCCTGGTCGCCACCGCCGTGGCCAAGCGGGTGGCGGCGGTGGTCTTCCTGCCGGCCGACCTCGCGGAGCCGCGCCGCGCGCAGGCCTTCTCGCCCACCCTGCCCGGCTCGGCCAGCTCGCCGGTGCCGATCCCGGTGGTCGGCGTCGCCCAGGCGCAGAAGCACCGGCTGCGGGAGCGGCTCGCCGCCCGTTCGCTGACCCTGACCGTCGCCACCTCGGCGCACCGGGGTCTCACCTCGCACAACGTGCTCGCCGAGCGGGCGCCCAGGTGGGGTGGCCAGAACAGCCCGGTGGTGATGGTGACCGCGCACTACGACACCGTGATCGGCGCACCGGGCGCCAACGACGACGGCTCGGGTACGGTGCTCTGCCTCGAACTGGCCCGGGTGCTGCGCAGCCTGCCCGTCGACGCGACCGTCCGATTCGGACTGTGGGGCTCGGAGGAGCAGGGGCTGCTCGGCTCCCGCTACTACGTCGCCCAACTGCCGCAGGCCGAGCGGGACCGGATCGTCGCCGTCTACCAGAACGACATGGTGGCGACGAGCTGGGACCCGGCGACCCGGTACTGGCTGCTCTCCTTCGACGGCCTGGCGAACCGGGCCACCGACGAGGTGGCCGCCGCAGCGACCCGGCTCGGCTACCAGCCCCGGATCTCCCCGGTCACCCAGCGCGGTTCCAGCGACCACCAGTCGTTCCAGGAGGTCGGCATCGCCAGCGCCAACTTCTCCTGGCGGGGCGAGGAGTCTCCGGCGCTGCTGGAGCCGCCGTACCACAGCCCGGAGGACACCATCGAGAAAAACATCAGCCTGTCCCGGCTCCAGGTGTCGCTGGAGCTGATCGGCACCGCCGCGTACGCCACCGCCCGGCGCCCCTGACCGAGCCGCCGGCCCGGGTCGAGGACCGGGCCGGCGTTCCCGGCTGCCGGCCGCGCCGCACGGTCCAGCCATGCGATCCGCATGGTCGAACCGTGTGGCGCGCGCCTGCCGGTCGACCGGCAACGCCGACAGCCTTGAGCCATGACAGCCACGACCCCGGACACCACGGTCCGGAACACCGAATCCGCCGGCGTACCGCAGACCCGCCCCCGCGCCTCCGGTACGCCCCGGCACCGCCCCGTCCGGCACTTCCTGCGGCACTTCGCCGAGATGACCGTCGCGATGGTCGTCGGGATGTTCCTCTTCGGCCCGGTGTGGGAGGTGCTGGCCACCGCCGTCGACGCCGCCACCGGGCTCGACCTGACCCGCGTGCTCGACCGCCCCGACGTCGGCGCGCTGGTGATGGCCACCAACATGACGCTGGCGATGACCATCTGGATGCGTTACCGCGGACACGGCTGGGCTCCGGTCGCCGAGATGGGCGCGGCGATGTACCTGCCGTTCCTGCTCTTCCTTCCGCCGTACTGGCTCGGGGCGGTGAACGGGGAGTTCCTGATGACGGCCGGTCACGTGCTGATGCTTCCGGCGATGCTGCTCGTGATGCTCCGCCGGGTGGCCGAGTACAGCGGTGCGCATCCGGTCGGCGGTCACCCGACCTCGGCCGGCACCGCCCCGGACAGTGGGGCCGGCCGGGTGGTCGGGTTGCTGAAGCGGCGCTGGCCGACCTGGCTGGCCCTGGTGATGACCATCGACAACTGGACGAACCCACTGGTCCTGGATGCCTGGGTGATGCTGATCCTCCCCCTCGCCTACCTGGGGATCGGCGCGGTACGCCGGGAGTTCGGCGACCGGCGCATCCTCGCGGTGCAACTCGCCGGACTGGCCGGCTATCTGCTCCTGATCGGTGCCGCCCTGATGGTGCCGGACGATCTGGGCCACTACCTGGTCGGATTCGGCTGGCTGGCCCACTCGGTCTGGGACTACGCCCACCACCGGGCCAACCGGGTGGTTCCGCGCGCCTTCTCCGAATGGTGCGGGATCATCGACGTGGTCGCCGGGATCACGATCATCTTCCTGGCGTAGGGCGGTCGGTCCCGGCAGGGCTGCCGGGACCGACCTGCCGCGATGGTAGGTTAGCCTAACCTTCAGTTCGACCAGCGAGGGAGCCCGCGCGTGCCGACCGGCAGTCCCACGGCACGTACCGTGCTGACCGGCGCGATCACCGGCCAGCTCCGGCACGTACTGGCCAGCGCCGGGCTCAGCGCCAGTCACCAGGCCGGCGAGGCACTCGTACCGGTGCTGATCGGAGTCGTCATCGACCGGGCCGTCGGCCGGGGCGGGGCGGTCGACCTGATCGGCTGGATCGGCGTACTGGCCGTGTGCTTCGCGGTGCTGTCGACGAGCTTCCGGTTCAGCGCCCGTACCGGTGAACGCGCCGTCGAGCAGGCCGCACACCAGCTCCGGCTCTCGCTCACCCGGCGGATCCTGGACCATCGGGGCGGGGCGGAGACGGGTCGGCTGCCCGGTGCCCTGGTCGCCACCGCCACCGGAGACGCCGACCGGGTCGGTGCGGTGAACCGGGCCCTGGCCACCGCGATCGGGGCCTCCACCGGCCTGCTGGTCGGCGGCGTCGCCCTGCTGGTGGTCTCGGTGCCGCTCGGACTGTTGGTGCTGGTCGGCGCACCGCTGCTGCTCTGGCTGGCCCATCGACTCGGCCGCCCGCTGGAGCGGCGCAGCCACGCCGAGCAGGAGCGGGCGGCGTACGCCTCCGGGGTGGCCGCCGACCTCGTCGCCGGCCTGCGCGTGCTCAAGGGTCTCGGCGCGTCCCCGGCCGCCGCCCAGCGCTACCGGCGGACCAGCCGGGAGTCGCTGGCTGCCACGGTCCGGGCGGCCCAGGCCCAGGCCTGGTACGACGGCACCCTGCTCATCATCACCGGGCTCTTCGTCGCCGCCGTCGGCCTGCTCGGCGGCCGGCTGGCGGCGCAGGGCGACCTGACCGTCGGGCAACTCGTCGCCGCCGTCGGCCTGGCGCTCTTCCTGCTCGGACCGCTCTCCATCTTCGGCTGGGTGAACGCCGAGTTCGCCCAGGGTCGTGCCTCTGCCGACCGGATCGCCTCGGTGCTCGGCGCGGCACCGGCGACGCCCACCGGAGGCGGCTCCCCCGCCACCCCGGTACGCGGTCGCCTCGACGTGCGGGACGTCCGGCACGGCGCGCTGGACGGGGTCAGCCTGCACGTCGGCGCGGGTGAACTGGTCGGTGTCGTGGCGACCGATCCGGCCGTCGCCGACGATTTGCTGCGCTGCCTCGGCCGCGACGTGGACCCGGAGGGCGGCAGCGTCGAGCTGGACGGCGTCGGGCTGCACACCCTGGACCCCGAGCGGCTGCGCGCCGCGATCCTGGTCGCCCCGCACGACGCCGACCTGTTCGAGGGGACCCTGCGGGAGAACGTCGACGCGGCGACGAGCGCCGGCACCGACGTACGCCGGGCGCTGGCCGCCGCCGACGTGGACGAGGTGGCCCGGACGCTGCCGCAGGGGATCGACACGCTGTTGACCGAACGCGGACGGTCGCTCTCCGGCGGGCAGCGCCAGCGGGTGGCCCTGGCCCGGGCGCTCGCCGCCGGGCCTCCGGTGCTGGTCCTGCACGATCCGACCACCGCGGTCGACGCGGCCACCGAGGCCCGGATCGCGGTCGGTCTGCGGGAACTCCGGCAGGGCCGGACCACGGTGCTGGTGACGACCAGTCCGGCGCTGCTCGCCGTCACCGACCGGGTGGTGCTGCTCGACGACGGCGCGGTGCGGGCCGAGGGCAGCCATTCCGACCTGGTCCGGCGGGACGCCACCTATCGGTCGTCGGTGCTGCGGTGACCACCGGCCGCGGAATCCGGCAGCCTCCCCCGAGGATCGACGCCGGACTGGACGCCGACCGGGAGATCCGGGAGCCTTCCCCGCACGTCGACGGCGGCCGGGGAACCAGGACGCGAGGAGTTCCCCGATGAGCGAGTTCGGCGGCGCCGACCAGCCGGTCCGTGAGCTGCTGCCGACCGCGACCGGGCGGCAGGTCCGGGAGACCCTGGCCGCGTTGCTGCGGCCGCGCCGCTGGCTCGCCGGCCGCGCCCTCGGCCTGCTCGTCGGCTCGACCGCGGTCGGGCTGCTCACCGCGCCGCTGCTCGGGTACATCGTGGACCTGGTCGTCGAGGGGCGGCCGCCCGCCGCGATCACCACCCCGACGGTGCTGCTCGGGCTGGTCGCGGTCGTCCAGGGCGTCTCGCTGGCGCTGGGCCTGTCCCAGGTCGCCCGGCTGGGCGAGGGAATGCTCGCGGACCTGCGGGAAAGGTTCATCGACCGGGTACTGGACCTGCCGCTGGAGCAGGTCGAGCGGGCCGGGTCGGGTGACCTGACCGCGCGGGTCACCGGGGACGTGACCGTGATCGCCGAGGCGGTCCGGACCGCGCTGCCGCAGCTCGCCCGCTCCGGCCTGACCATCGTCCTGACCCTGGTCGGGCTCGCCGTCCTCGATTGGCGGTTCCTGCTCGCCGCGCTGCTCGCGGTGCCGATCCAGCTGCACACCGCCCGGTGGTACGCCCGCCGGGCCCAGCCGCTCTACGCCAGCCAGCGGGTGGCGCACGGCGCCCAGCAGCAGCAGTTGCTCGACACGGTCGGAGGTGCCCGGACGGTGCGCGCGTTCCGGCTCACCGAGCCGCACCTGCACCGGGTCTCCGGCAGTTCCGTCGCGGCGGTGGAGCTGACGCTGCGCGGAATCCGGCTGATGACCCGGTTCTTCGGGCGGCTCAACCTGGCCGAGTTCGTCGGACTCACCGCCGTGCTGGTGACCGGCTTCCTGCTGGTGCGCGCGGACGCGGTGTCGGTCGGTACGGCCTCCGCCGCCGCCCTCTACTTCCACAACCTCTTCGGCCCGCTCAACGCCGCGCTGAGCCTGGTCGACGACGCGCAGTCGGCCGTCGCCAGCCTGGTCCGGCTGGTCGGCGTCACCGGGTTGCCGGTGCGGCGGCAGCCGGAACACCGGCCCGTGCCGGTGGACGGCGGCGTCGAGGCGAAGGAGTTGCGGCACGCGTACGTGCCGGGGCACGACGTACTGCACGACGTGACGTTGACCGTGGCGCCGAACGAACGGGTCGCCCTGGTCGGGACGAGCGGTGCCGGCAAGACCACGCTGGCCAAGTTGATCGCCGGGATCCACCGGCCCAGCGGTGGCGGCATCCGGCTCGGTGGGGTACCGATCGAGGATCTCGGCGTCGTGGCCGGGCGGACCGTGGCGCTGGTCAGCCAGGAGGTGCACGTCTTCGCCGGGCCGCTCGCCGAGGACCTGCGGCTGGCCGGGCCGGACGCCACCGACGAGGAACTGCTCGCCGCGCTGGACCGGGTCGACGCGCTGGGCTGGGTACGTGCGCTGCCGGACGGGCTGGCGACGGTGGTCGGCGACGGCGGGCACCGGTTGACGGCGGCACAGGCGCAGCAGTTGGCCCTGGCCCGGCTGGTACTCGCCGCGCCGCCGGTGGCGATCCTGGACGAGGCGACCGCCGAGGCCGGCAGCGCGGGCGCCCGGCAGTTGGAGACGGCGGCGGCGCGGGCGCTGGATGGGCGTACCGGACTGGTGGTGGCACACCGGCTGACCCAGGCCGCCGCCGCGGACCGGATCATCGTGCTGGACGCCGGTCGGGTGGCGGAGACCGGTACCCACGACGAACTCGTCGCGGCCGGCGGACGGTACGCGGCGCTCTGGGCGGCCTGGACCGGCACCCGGGAGACGCCCCGGCCGGAGCCGGTGCCGGGGCAGCGGCAACCGGAGTCGGCGCCCAGCACCGACGGCTGAGACCCGGCACCCGAGGGCTGGCTCGGCGCCGGGTACCGGTTGAAACGATAGGAAGCCACCGGGTCAGGTGACCCCGCCCCGGGCCTGTCCGCCGGCTGGGCGCCGAGGGCCGACCGCGCCGGTTCTGCGCAGGAAAACGGCGAGCAACGATTGACGACACCCATACGACCGGCAACAATCTGCACCAGTGTGATCGCTAACATCGGCCGCTCCGGTAGGCGACCACCGGTACGGCGTCGTGTCGCCGTACTCACCGGAGCCCCGGATTGGTGCCTGAAACGGTTCATCGACTACTCCGGTCAGGAGGGGAACCATGCAAGGTCCGCCACCCGTCCCCCGGTCCCCGGGGCCGGCACTGAGCCGGCGCGGCGTACTGCTCGGCGCGCTCGCCGGTGCCGGCGCCGCGACCCTCGCCGGCTGCGCCACCCCGGTCGGCGCGGGACTGCTGAAGACCGACGCGGCGCCGGGCGCCGTCGAGTACTGGAATCTCTTCGGTGGCGGGGACGGCGTCCGGATGCAGCAGATCCAGGACGCCTACCGCCGGGCGAACCCCGACATCCCGCTCAAGGCCATCACGCTGGCCTGGGGCGACCCGTACTACACCAAGCTCTCCCTGGCCACCGTCGGGGAGGAGCCGCCGGACGTGGCCATCTCGCACCTCACCCGGATGAAAACCCTGGTCGACGCGGGACTGCTCCAGGAATTGCACCCCGAGGACCTGGCCCGGCACGGCATGGCGCCGGAGAAGTTCAACCAGCGGGCCTGGCAGGCCGGGCTGGTCGACGGCCGGGCGTACGCGGTCCCGCTGGACACCCACCCGTTCGTCCTCTTCTACAACACCGACATCTGCCAGCAGGCCGGACTGCTCGACTCCGACGGCCAGCTCAAACCGATCGTCGGCGAGGCGGCATTCGTCGACGCGCTCACCCGGGTCAAGCAGGTGACCGGCGGGTACGCCGCCACGCACGGCATCAACTCCGACCCGGCGTCGCCGTTCCGGTTCTTCCAGACCCTCTACTCCCAGCTCGAAGGCGAGATCCTGGCCGACGACGGCGCCCGGGTGGTGCTCGACGACGCCAAGGCGGGCCGGGTGCTCGACTACCTGCGCGCCCTCACCGTCGAACAGGGGCTGATTCCGGGCGGCGCCGACTACCCGGGCGCGATCGCGATGTTCGCCACCGGGCAGGTCGGCTTCCACCTGAACGGCGAATGGGAGATCAGCACCTTCCAGACCGCCAAGATGCCGTTCGGGATGACGCTGGTGCCCAACATCTTCGGTGGGCCGCACGCCGTACAGGCCGATTCGCACACCCTCGTCCTGCCGGCCCGCCCCGACTCCGACCGGGCCCGGCTGGACCGGGCGCTGCACTTCGTCCGGTTCGTTCTCGACCAGAGCCTCACCTGGGCGGAGGGCGGACACGTCCCGACCTGGCTGCCGTTCGCCGAGAGCGACGCCTACCGCCAGCTCAGTCCACAGTCGAGCTACGCGGCGGCGGCGGACACCGCCGTCTACGACCCGCCCGCCTGGTACTCCGGCTCCGGCTCCAACTTCGAGAACGTGATCGGCTCGGCGGTCGGTGCGGTGGAGGGCGGGCAGCTCAGCCCCCAGGCCGCGATCGCGCAGATCCGCACGCAGCTCTCCGTCCTCGCCCAGACCCCGTCACCGGTGTGACCTGACCTCATCGAGGAGGTATGCCGTGGCCACCACCACCCACGCCCCCGACCGGACGGATACCGGATCCGGCTCGCCACCGCCGATCGCCGAGCAGCGGCCCGGGCACGGCCGGCCGGCGCTGCTCTTCCTGGCCCCGTTCCTCGTGCTCTACCTGCTCTTCATCATCGGCCCCGCGCTCTACGGGCTGGTGATGAGCTTCTTCCACACGAGCCTGGTCCGACCCGGGCTCGGCGACTTCGCCGGCCTGCACAACTACGCCGAGGCGCTGAGCAGTCCCGACTTCTGGTGGGCGCTCTGGCACACCGCCTGGTTCACCCTGCTGACCACCCCGCCGCTGGTCCTGCTGGCCCTGGTCTTCGCGCTGCTGGCCGAGCGCGCCCGCCGGGGACGCTGGTTCTTCCGGCTGGCCTTCTTCCTGCCGTACGTGCTGCCCTCCGCCGTGGTGGCGTTGATCTGGCTGTGGATGTACACGCCGGAACTCGGCCTGTTCAGCCGGACCGTCGACGCGCTCGGCTTCACCGCGCCGAACTGGCTCGGCGACCCCTCCTGGGCGATGGTCTCGCTGGCGATCACCACCGTCTGGTGGACGCTCGGCTTCAACTTCGTGCTCTACCTCGCCGGCCTCCAGGACGTACCCCGGGACCTCTACGAGGCGTCCGCGATCGACGGCGCCGGGCCGTGGCAGCAGATCCGCCGGATCACCCTGCCGCTGCTGGCCCGCACCACCACGCTGGTGGTGGTGCTCCAGGTGATCGCCTCGCTGAAGGTCTTCGACCAGATGTACCTGATGACCAGCGGCGGCCCGAACTTCAGCACCCGCTCGGCGCTCCAGTACGTCTACGAGGTCGGCTTCACCGACTACCGGACCGGCTACGCCGCCGCCGCGTCCACCCTGTTCTTCCTGCTGGTACTGGCGGTCTCCACGGTCTGGCTGGTCATGACCCGCCGCCAGGAATCGGGGGTGTGAGGATGACGCTGCTCGAATCGACCCGCGACACCGACCGGGACCGCCGCACCGACGCGGGTAGCGCGGCCCTGGCCAACTCGGTCGACCGGCGACTCAGGCTCTTCAACCGCTGCTGCGTCGGAATCCTGGTCGCGTTCGCACTGCTCTGGCTGGTACCGCTGGCCTGGGCGGTGGACACCTCGCTGAAACCGAACGGGGAGACCACCGACCCGACCTGGTGGATCGAGAACCCGACGCTGGCCGCCTACCACACGGTGCTGACGCAGAGCGACATCCTCAGCTGGTACCTCTCCAGCTTCGTCACCTCGACCCTGGCCGCCGCCGGTACGGTACTCACCGCGAGCATGGCGGCGTACGCGCTGTCCCGGCTGCGGTTCCGGTACCGCCGGCTCGTCTACTGGTTCGTGCTCTGCGGCCTCCTGATCCCGAGCCAGGTGCTGATCGTGCCGCAGTTCCGGGAACTCGGCAGCGTGCACCTGCTGAACACCTGGTGGGCGGTGTTCCTGCCGCAGATTCCCACCGCCATCGCGATCTTCATCTTCAAGCAGTTCTTCGACGGGATCCCCCGGGACCTCGACGAGGCCGCCCGGATGGACGGCGCCGGCTTCTTCCGGACGTACCGTCGGGTCGTCATGCCGCTGTCCCGGCCCGCGGTCTCCGCCGTGACGATCTTCACCTTCGTCTGGAGCTGGAACAACCTGCTCTGGCCGCTGCTCGCCGTCACCGACCCGGAGCTGATGACCATCCCGGTCGGCCTCGCTGCCATCCAGGGCACCTACGGCATCCGCTACGCGGACACGATGGCGTCGGCGGTCCTCGGCGCGCTGCCGCTGGTCCTGGTCTTCCTGCTCTTCCAGCGCCGGATCGTCGAGGGCATCGCCGGCACCGGTCTGAAAGGCTGAACACCGTACCGAAGATCGACCGTTGGAGGTTTTGTGCACCAGGCCGCGTTGACCATCGATCCCGCGTTCCGGATCGCCGAGGTCGACCCGAGGGTCTACGGCTCGTTCGTGGAGCACCTCGGGCGCTGCGTCTACACCGGGATCTACGAGCCGGGACATCCGACCGCCGACGAGCACGGGTTCCGCCGGGACGTGGCCGAGCTGGTCCGCCAGCTCGGCGTCCCCGTACTGCGCTATCCGGGCGGCAACTTCGTCTCGGGCTACAACTGGGAGGACGGCATCGGCCCGCGCGAGTCCCGGCCCCGCCGGCTCGACCTGGCCTGGCGCTCCATCGAGACGAACGAGGTCGGGGTCGACGAGTTCGTCGGCTGGACCCGCCGGGTCGGGAGTGAGCCGATGATGGCGGTCAACCTCGGTACCCGGGGGGTGGACGCCGCCCGGAACCTGCTGGAATACACCAACCATCCGGGCGGGACGTACTGGTCCGACCTGCGGCGGCAGCACGGCAGCCCCGACCCGTACGACATCAAGTTGTGGTGTCTCGGCAACGAGATGGACGGCCCGTGGCAGACCGGGTTCGCCACGGCCCGGGAGTACGGCCGGCTGGCGGCGCAGACCGCACAGGCGATGCGCCGGGTCGACCCCTCGATCGAACTCGTCGCCTGCGGCAGCTCCGGCAGCGGGATGCCGACCTTCGGCAGTTGGGAGGCGACCGTACTGGAGGAGACCTACGACCTGGTCGACTACGTCTCGGTACACAGCTACTACCAGGAGCACGACGGCGACCGGGACAGCTTCCTGGCCAGCGCGGTCGACCTGGACCGGTTCATGGAGTCGGTGGTGGCCACCTGCGACCACGTCCGGGCGGTCGGCAAGCACCGCAAGCGGATCAACCTCTCGGTCGACGAGTGGAACGTCTGGTACCAGAGCCGGTTCGTCGGTGAGGAAAAGCTCGACTGGGCGGAGGCGCCCCGGCTGATCGAGGACGTCTACTCGGTGGTCGACGCGGTGGTCGTCGGCGATCTGCTGATCTCGCTGCTCCGGCAGGCCGACCGAGTCAAGATCGCTTGTCTGGCGCAGCTCGTCAACGTCATCGCGCCGATCCGCAGCGAGCCGGGCGGCCCGGCCTGGGTGCAGCCGACGTACCACCCGTTCGCGCTCACCTCCCGGCACGGTCGCGGTACCGTGCTCCGGGTCGAGCCGACCGGGCCGCAGCACGACACCGCCCGGCACGGCGAGGTGTCGACGGTCACCGCGACCGCCGTCCGGGACGACGAGTCCGGCGCGGTCACGCTGTTCGCGGTGAACCGCGACCAGCGGGAACCGCTCGCCCTCGACGTCGACCTGCGGGCCTGTTCCGGCCTCGTCGCCGGGGAGCATGTGGTGCTGACCGACACGGACCCGGAGGCGACGAACAGCGCGGAGGCGCCCGAGCGGGTGACGCCGAGCCGGCTCGCCGACCTCAAGGTCGAGGGCGGACGGGTCAGCGTGGTCCTGCCGGCACTTTCCTGGAACATGATCCGGTTGACCGCCGCCGGCTGAAGCGGGGTGGCGTCGGTGGCCCGGGGACGGGCCGCCGACGCCACAGGTTGCATAGTTTGGGTAGTTCCCATTGCCGATCCGACACAGTAAGGGCACCTATGCCCGTCAGCCCGGCTGATCCATCACCTGAAGTCTCGAATGTTGTACCGGATTGACGAGCCGACACTTGAGCAGTAGGCGTATGACCACGCCCAGTTGTTCCTCCAGGGACCATAAACCGTCTGATCGTTCACACACTCCGCGCCCGCGCGGTAACCGTTGTGAGCGGGGTTGTTTGCACAAGCCAGGCCGAAGGTGTTCACATCCCACCAGCTTTGACAGGGGATCGCGGCCGCCGTGGCCCCGGTCATCGTGGTAGTCCTCACCAGGGTGGACGATGCGGATGCGGACGCAAGTGGACTCCTGCCTCTTGTCTCCACCCTGAAGCTCTGCAAAAAGGAGCCGTAGGTGGAGCAGTAGGCGTACGACCAGCCCGACCGCTTCCACGGCCCCAGCGCGGTCGCTCCGTTCGCGCAGAGTGCCCGCGCGCGGTAGTCCAGGGCAAAGTCGTGACAGGCCACGCCGTACGTGAATGCGTCGAACCAGTCCTGGCACCACTGATCGGCGGCGACTGAATTGCCGCCCGCAGGGCCGGGACTGTCTGCGATGGCGGCCGATGGGGTCGCGAGGCCGAGCATAAGCACCAGGCTGAATCCTAGCGCCAGCAGGGCCGATCGGAGATTCTTCATAGCACCTCCCTTGAATTCGGTCGAAGAGCGCAGGCTGCCCTCTCGACTTCCGTCGATCCGCAGTGCGCTGCCTCTGCCTTGTCAGTATCGACAAACGTCGTGCAAGGAGCGTGCAAGGAGCGTGGAAGGAACATCCGTCAGCCCCAGCCCTTCGGCAACGGCCACGGTAGCCACAGAGTGGCCCGCAAACGCTGAAGTGTCATCACGTTGCGGGCGATGATCACAGGATGCAGGCTACTTCAATCTCCGACAGTCGTAGTAATCGCACAGTTACTTGGCGATCGGCAGTCGAAACTCGATCCGGCCGGCCGCCGATCAGCGATCCGGCTCCACGGTGGCACCGGCCATCCGCTCCTGGAGGCTGCGCGGGCGCAGGTCGGTCCAGTTCTCCTCCACGTACGCGAGGCAGGCGTCCCGGGACTGCGGGCCGTCCGCGCCGAACGCCACCGCCCAGCCGGCCGGTACGTCCACGAAGGACGGCCAGAGCGAGTGCTGCCCCTCGTCGTTGACGAGCACCAGGTACTGCCCGTCCGGGTCCTCGAACGGATTCGTGGTCATGAGCTGGTCCTTAGGTTCGTAGGGTCAACAGGTGGTGCTGCCGGCCCGAGCGGGTCGGGTCCGAGTGCCGAGAGCGGCAGTCCCGGCCGGGCGAGGGCCGAGGCGAGCAGCCCGAGCAGCTCGTCGGTGAGCCGGCGTGCGGTCGCCGGCTCGAAGAGCTCGACCGCGTACTCCAGTTCGCCGTGCACCGGGCCGTCGCCGAGCGGCTCGTAGAAGCTGACCGTCAGCTCGGCCCGGGTCGTCCCGGTCGGCACCGGCGCGAACCGCAGCGCCGCCACATCGTCCGGACCGTCCAGCCCGGCCTCCTCGTGGTGCACCAGCATCACCTGCGGCAGCGTCGCACCGGCCGGCAGGAGGCGGCGGACCGCGTGGAACGGGACGTCCTGGCGGTCGAAGGCGCTCAGGTCCGCCTCGCGGATCCGGCCGAGCAGCTCGGTGAAGGTCGGGTCGCCACCGGTGTCGGTGCGCAGCACCAGCGGGTTGACGAAGCAGCCGACCAGGTCGCCGAGGGCCGCCTCGGTCCGGCCGGCGACCAGGGTGCCGATCGGGACGTCCGGGCCCGCGCCGACCCGGTGCAGCAGCGCCGCCAGGGCGGCCTGGAACACCATGAACATGCTGGTCCCGGTCTGCCGGGCCAGCTCGTCGACGGCCCGGTGCGTCGCCGCGTCGAGGGTGAACTCGACCCGGCCGCCGCGCCCGGCCAGCGCCGCCGGTCGCGGCCGGTCGGTCGGCAGCGCCAGCCGATCGGGTACGCCGGAGAGCGCATCCCGCCACCAGTCGAGTTGCCGGGCCTGCCGGCTGCCGGGGTCGGCCGGATCGCCGAGCAGGGTACCCGCCCAGCGGGCGTAGTCCGGATAACCGACCGGCAGCGGCGCCCACTCCGGTGTCCGACCGGCGAGCCGGGCCGCGTACGCGGTGCCGAGATCCCGGGCCAGTGGCACCACCGACCATTCGTCGACGCCGAGATAGTGCATGGTCAGCAGCAGTACCCGATCGTCGCCCGGACCGGTCAGCAGCCGGGCCCGCAGCGGCGGCTCCCGGGTCGGGTCCACGCCGTCGCCGACCAGTTCGGCGACCCGGTCGTCGAGCGGCACTCCGGTCTCCGGCAGCACCTCCAGCAGTTCGCGGTCGACCACCGGCACCGGCACGGGTTCGCCGGCCGCACCCGCCGCGAGCGCGGTACGCAGTGGCTCGTGCCGCTGCGCCAGATCGGCCAGCGCCGCCTTCAGCGCCGGTACGTCCAGCCGCGCCGCCCCACCCGTTCCGTCGCCCGGTCCGCTGGCCGCGCGGACCGCCAGGGCGAGGTCCCAGCCGGTCCGGCCGGACGGCTGCCGTTCGGCTCCCGCCCGGTGCAGGTCCCACCAGGTCTGTTGCACCGGCGCCGCGACCGGAGCGGCCCCGTCGCCCACCGGGCGCAGTGCCGGCCGTTCCGCCACCGCCCCGGCGAGCCGGTCCGCCAGCCCGGCCACCGTCGGCGCCTCGAAGATGTCCCGGACCGCCAGGTCGACGCCGAGCACCGCCCGGATCCGGCCGAGCAGCCGCATCGCCGCCATCGAGTGCCCGCCGAGGGCGAAGAAGTTGTCCGAGGTCCCGACGCTCGGCAACCGGAGCACCTCGGCGACCAGGTCGGCGATGCGCTGCTCTGCCGGGCTGACCGGTGCGTCGTCGCCGGTCAGCGCCGCCCAGTCCGGCGCCGGCAGGGCACGCCGGTCCAGTTTGCCGTTGGCGGTCAGCGGCAGCGGACCGTCGAGGACCAGTACGGCGGACGGCACCATGTAGTCGGGGAGCGCTTCGGCGGCGTGCGCGCGTACCTCGGCGGGGTCGAGCGGGCCGCCGGCCGGCACGACGTGCCCGGCGAGTCGGGTCAGGTCGGCGTCGCGGTGCACCACCACCGCCGCCTGGCGTACCCCCGGGTGCCGGGCGAGCACCGCCTCGACCTCGCCCAACTCGATCCGGAAGCCCCGGATCTTCACCTGGTCGTCGACCCGGCCGAGGAAGTCCAGGATGCCGTCGGCCCGCCACCGCGCCCGGTCACCGGTGCGGTACATCCGGGCCCCGGCCGGGCCGTACGGGTCGGCGACGAAGCGCTCCGACGTCAGCCCGGGACGGCCCAGGTAGCCCCGGGCGAGTCCTCGGCCACCGACGTACAGCTCGCCGGCCACCCCGGGCGGTACCGGGCGGAGCCGCTCGTCCAGCACGTACGCCCGGGTGTTCGGGTCGGGCTGGCCGATCGGCACCGCGGCGGACCAGTCCGGCTCGGCCCGCCAGAGCGTGGAGTTCACCGTCGCCTCGGTCAGCCCGTACGCGGCGAAGAGCCGCAGCCGCCGGGCCCACCGCCCGATCACGTCCGGCGGCACCGTCTCGGTACCGACCAGCACGACCAGTCCGGCCGGCAGTTGGCAGTCCGGTGGCAGCGCGGAGACCAGGCTCGGCGGCAGGATCGCGTGGCTGACCCGCTCCCGCTCCAGCAGGTCCACCAGCGCCCGGCCGGGTGCCCGGGTCTCGTCCGGGGCGATCACCAGCCGGCCACCGACCCCGAGTGCCATGGCCAGCTCGAAGACGAAGACGTCGAAGCCGGTCGAGGCGAACTGGAGTACCCGGGAGGAGTCGTCGACCCCCATCCGGTCGACGGCGGTCGCGACCAGGCTGCCGAGACCCTCGTGCGACACCACCACGCCCTTCGGCCGGCCGGTGCTGCCCGAGGTGTAGATGACGTACGCGCAGTGGTCCAGTCCGGCCGGCACCGTCGGCCCGGTCACGTCCGGCACCGCCGGTACCGGCTCGGGCTGGACCGGCTCGACCAGCAGTCGGTCCACCCCGGACAGCTCCGGCAGCCGCTCGGCGACCTCCGACGTCGTCACCACGATCCGGGCGCCGGAGTCCTCGACCATGTATCCCAGCCGGTCCGCCGGGTGGCCGAGGTCCAGCGGCAGGAACGCGGCGCCGAGCCGGAGCACCCCGAGCACCACCGCCACGGTCTCCGCCGAGCGGGGTACCGCCACCCCGACCACCGTCTCCGGGCCGACCCCGTACCCGGCGAGCAGCCGGGCCATCCGGGCCGCCTCGGCGTCCAGTTGGGCGTAGGACAGGGTCCGCTGCCGGTCGACCACGGCGACCGCCTCCGGGGTCTGCGCCACCCGCCCGGCGAACATGGCCGGCAGGGTTTCCTCCGGCACCGCCCGGCCGGTGGCGTTGAAGTCGCGCAGCACCCGGTCCCGCTCGTCGCCGACGAAGACGTCGATCCTGCCCAGCGGCGCGTCGGGGTCGACGACGACCGCCCCGGCCAGCCGGCGCAGCCGCTCGCCGAGCAGCGCCACGGTTTCCCGGTCGAACAGGTCGGTCCGGTACTTCAGCAGGCAGCTCAGCGCCGCACCACCGACGCCGCCGGGCGGGTCGACGGACCCGACGCCGCCCGGCTGGTCGACGGACCCGACGGGAGGCTCGCCGGACTCGGCGAAGTCGAAGACCAGGTCGAACTTCGCGGCCGGGGTGTCGACCGGCTCGTCGGTGACGGTCAGTCCGGCGAGACCGCTCCACTCGGCGGTCCGGTTGCGGTGCACCACCATCACCTGGAAGAGCGGGTTCCGGGAGACCGAACGGGCCGGGTTGACCGCCTCGACCACGGCCTCGAACGGCACGTCCTGGGCGGAGAAGGCGGCCAGGTCGGTCTGGCGTACCCGGGACAGCAACTCGGTGAAGGTCGGCTCACCGGACAGGTCGGTCCGGAGTACCAGGGTGTTGACGAAGAACCCGACCAGGTCGTCGAGGGCCGCGTCGTCCCGCCCCGCGATCGGCGCGCCGAGCGGGATGTCGGTGCCGGCACCGAGCCGGTGCAGCAGAGCGGCGACCAGCGCGTGCGCCACCATGAACAGGCTGGTGCCGGTGCGGGAGGCGAGTCGGCGCAGCCCCGCGCCGACCTCGGCGGGCAGCGGCACGGAGAGCTCGGCACCGGCCGGATCCGGGCGCCCCGAGCGGGCCCGGTCGGTGGGCAGCGCCAGCTCCTCGGGCGCGCCGGCCAACGCGGTACGCCAGTAGTCGAGCTGCCGGGCCGCCCGGCTCCCCGGGTCCGCCGGGTCGCCGAGGAGCCGGCGCTGCCACAGGGTGTAGTCGGCGTACTGGACCGGCAGCGGTGCCCAGTCCGGCGCCCGTCCCGCCCGCCGGGCCGCGTACGCGGTGCCGAGGTCGCGCAGGAACGGCCCGTCCGACCACTCGTCGGTGGCGACGTGGTGCAACACCAGTACCAGGACGTGTTCCGGCGCCCCATCCGTGGCCGGGTCGACCGCGACGAGGGTGGCCCGCAGCGGCGGTTCGGTGGTCAGGTCGAAAGGGCTGCGTACCGCCTCCCGGACGATCCCGGCCACCTGGGCCGGAGTGGCGGCGACGGTCTCCAGCACCGGCCGGGCGTCGGCCGCCGGCAGCACCCGCTGGTACGGCTGGCCGTCCCGCTCGCCGAGCAGGGTACGCAGCGGCTCGTGCCGGCCGGTCAGGTCGGCCAGCGCGGCACGCAGCGCCGCGACGTCCAGCGCCCCGCGCAGCCGTACCGCGATCGGGAAGTTGTAGGCCGCCGACTCCGGCGCGAGCTGCTGGATCATCCAGAGCCGCTGCTGCGCGAAGGAGAGCGGCAGCACGGCGGGGCGCTCGGCCGGGACCAGCGCGATCCGGCCGGCGCCCTCACCGGCCGCGCCACCGGGCCCGGCGGCGTCGCCTCGGGTCGCGTCGCCCCGGGCCGCGTCGTTGCCGGCCGCCGCCTCGATCCGGGCGGCCAGCTCGGCGACCGTCGGCGCCTCGAAGAGGTCCCGGATCGCCAGCTCGGCGCCGAGCGCCACCCGGGCCCGGCTGACCAGCCGGATCGCCAGCAGGGAGTGTCCGCCGAGGTCGAAGAAGTTCTCCTCGACACCGATCTGCGGCACTCCGAGCAGGTCGGCGAAGAGGTCACGCAGCGCCTGCTCGGCGGGGGTGGCCGGCGGACGGGAGGCCGCACCGGCCCGGACCGTCGGGGCGGGCAGCGCCGCCACGTCGAGCTTGCCGTTCACGGTCAGCGGCAGCCGGTCCAGCGGTACCAGCGCGGCCGGCACCATGTAGTCCGGCAGCCGCCGCTTCAGCTCCGCCCGGACGTCGGCCAGCACCGTGTCGTCGTCCGACTCCGGCCACTGGGCAGCCCGGACGAGGTAGCCGGCGAGCCGGCGTACCCCGGGATCGGTGCTGGCGTCGACGACCACGGCGGCGTGCGCCACCAGCGGATGTTCGGCGAGCGCGCTCTCGACCTCGCCCAGCTCGATCCGGTACCCCCGGATCTTCACCTGGTCGTCGGTGCGCCCGAGGAAGTCCAGGTTCCCGTCCGGCCGGCGCCGGACCAGGTCACCGGTGCGGTACATCCGCTCCCCCGGCGCACCGTACGGGTCGGCGACGAACCGCTGCGCGGTCAGTCCGAGCCGCCGGTGGTAGCCGCGGGCCAGCCCGATCCCGCCGATGTACAGCTCACCGGGGGCACCGGGCGGGACGAGCCGCAGGTACGCGTCGAGCACGTACGCCCGGGTGTTCCAGATCGCCCGCCCGACGGTCGGGGTGGCGCTGTCCCCGGTCCCGCCGCCGAGGGTGTTGATCGTGTACTCGGTCGGCCCGTAGAGGTTGTAGCCGGCGGTACCCTCGGTGTCCCGCAGCCGGTTCCAGACCGCCTCGGAAACCGCCTCGCCGCCGAGCAGCACCAGTACCGGCCGGTGCCGACCGCGCCCGACCTCGGTCGACTCGGACCGGTCGAGCAGGCCCTCCTCGATCAGGTGGTGCGCGTAGCTCGGGGTGACGTTGACGACGTCGATCCGGTGCCGGTCACAGTAGCCGACCAGCGCCTGGGCGTCCCGGCGCAGCTCCTCGTCGCAGACGTGCACCTCGTGCCCCTCGACCAGCCAGAGCAGCTCCTCCCAGGACATGTCGAAGGCGAACGAGACGGTGTGCGCGATCCGCAGCCGCCGGCCACCGGCCGCCGCCACGGTCGGGTCGAAGATCGCCTCGCGGTGGTTGAGCTGCATGTTCGTCAACCCCCGGTACGGCGTCACCACCCCCTTCGGTCGCCCGGTGGAGCCGGAGGTGTAGATCAGGTACGCCGGGTGTTCCAGCCGGTCGGGATCGGTCCGGGCGAACCCGGCCGGGAGTTCGGCGTCGGTGAGCGCGGCACCGGAGAGTCCGGCCAGCTCGGCCACGACCGCCGGATCGTCGAGCGGAACGGTCGGGGTGTCGGTCGCCGGCAGCCCGGACCGGACCGGGGTCACCGTCAACAGGCACATCGGCGCGGTGTCGGCGAGCACGAAGGCCAGCCGTTCGGCCGGGTGGTCCAGCTCCAGCGGCAGGTACGCGGCTCCGGTGCGCAGTACCGCGAAGAGCGCCACCACCATCTCGATGGAGCGGGGCAGCGCCAGCGCGACCACCCGCTCGGGTCCGGCGCCCCGGGCGACCAGCAGCCGGGCCAGCCGATTGACCCGGGCGTCGAACTCGGCGTACGTCAGGGTGCGGCCGGCGAAGACCAGGGCGACCTCGTCCGGGGTCCGGGCGGCCTGCTCGGCGAGCAGGTCGGCGACGGAATCGGTGCCGATCGGATGCCGGGTGGCGGTCCACTCCGCCGCCAGCTCGGCCCGTTCCGCCCCGGTGAGCAGGTCGAGCCGGCCGACCGGCAGCTCCGGCTCGGCGACCAGCCGGGCCAGCAGCGCGACGAACCGGTCCAGCAGGCTCTGGGCCGCCGAGCCGGGTACGACGTCGGGGCGGTGGTCCAGGGCCACCCGGAGCCGCTGCGCCGGGGTGACCACCAGGGTCAGCGGATAGTGGGTGGCGTCCACCCCGTCGACGGCGGTGATCCCGTGCCGGTCCCGCAGCCGGGCCGACTCCCCCTCGTCGACGAAGTTCTGCAACACGTAGAGCGTGTCGAAGAGCCGGGCGTGCCCGCTGGCCCGCTGCACGGCGCCGAGCCCGAGGTGGTCGTGCGGCATCAGTTCGATCCGCTGCTCCCCCAGCCGGCGCAGCAGGCGCAGCACCGGTTCGCCGGGTTCGGCGGTGACGCGTACCGGCACGGTGTTCAGGAAGAGCCCGATGACGTTCTCCACGTGCGGCACGTCCGCGTGCCGGCCGGCGACCGTCATCCCGAAGACCACGTCGGTGCGGCCGAGGTGACCGCCGAGGACCAGTCCCCAGGCGGCGGTGAGCACGGTGTTGAGGGTCAGCCCGTGCCGGCGGGCCAGCCCGCGCAGCCGGTCGCCGAGCGCGGTCGGCAGTTCGGTCCGGACCCGGTGCGGGACCACCGGGGTCAGGCTCGCCTCCGGGGCGACCAGGGTCGGCTCGGCGAGTCCGGCGAGCGCGTCCCGCCAGGCCCGACCGGCCAGCTCGGTGTCCTGGGCGGCCAGCCATTCGAGATGGTCGCGGTAGGAGCCGGCCGGCGCCAGGTCCCGGTCGTCGCCGTCGCGCTCGTAGAGGGTGAAGAGCTGCTCGACGAAGAGTTCCTCGGACCAGCCGTCCCAGAGCACCAGGTGGTGGCTGACGACCAACCGGTCCCGGTCGTCGCCGAGCCGGAGCAGCAGCAGCCGGCACAGCGGCGGCCGGGTCAGGTCGAACCGGGTACGCCGGTCCTCCGCCATCAGCTCGGCCATCCGGGCCCGCTGGGTCTGCGGGTCGAGGCCGGTCAGGTCGACCTCGGTCACCGGCAGTTCGGGGCCCACCCCGACGACCTGTACCGGCTGGGGCAGTCCCTCGCTGACGAACCCGGCCCGCATGCCGGGGTTGCGGGCCAGCAGCGCGGCGCCGGCCCGGCGCAGCCGGTCGGAGTCCAGCCGGTACCCGAGGTCGAAGGCGTCCTGTGCGGTGTAGACGTCCAGCGCCGAGGTGTCGTAACTGGCGTGGAAGTAGAGGCCCTCCTGCAACGGCGAGAGCGGCCAGATCTCCGCCACCGGTACCGGGCTGGTCCGGATGATCCGGTCGACCTCGTCCGGGCCGAGCGGCAGCCCGGCCGCGATCACGGGCCGGTGCTCCGTCGGGTCGGGGCCGGTGCTGGCGGGCGGCTGTCCCACGGCGTCGCGGGGCGGCTGGCTCACGGCGTCGGTGAGGGCGCGTAGCGCGTCGAGCCACTCGGCGGCCAGCCCGGTCACCTCGGGCTCGTCGAGCACGCCGTCCGGCCACGTCCAGGTCGCGGTCAGCACCGGCCCGGCCGGGGTCTCGGTGGCGACCGCGTCGACCTGGAGCAGATGGGACAGGCCCAGCCCGCCGTTGACCACGCTGATCGCGTCGGACTCGGCGGCCGGCGTCCAGTCCTGGTCGGTGCCGCCGGGGAACCGGCCGTAGTAGTGGAAGAGGAGCTGGGCCGGGGAGAGTCCGGCCAGGATCGGCGCCGCCTGGGCGTTCAGGTACCGCAGCAGCCCGTGGCCGAGGCCGCCGTCCGGTACGGCCCGGATCCGCTCGCCGACCGTACGCAGCAGCTCGGCCGGGTCGGTGCCGGCCGGCAGGCGTACCGGGGCGACGCTGGTGAACCAGCCGACCGTGCGGGAGAGGTCGAGGTCCGGTTCGATCTCCTCCCGGCCGTGCCGCTCGAGGTCGACCAGCAGGTCGGCGTTACCGTCGCGGCCGTGCCGGTGCTGCCACCGGGTCACCGCGAGCCGCAGCGCCGCGAGGAGTACTCCGGTGACCTCGCCACCGACCGCCGGCGGTACGGCGGTGAGCAGCGGCAACGTCTGCACCGGGTCGAGGCGTACGACGTGCTGGCGGGCCGTTCCCGTCGGCCGGGTCCGCCCCGGCAGCAGTTCCGCGCCCGGGGCGAGCGTCTCGACCCAGTGCGGCAGCTCCGCCAGCCGCTCGGGGCGGTGCGCGTGTTCGCCGAGTACCCGGGCGTAGCGCCGCAGCGAGGTGCCGACCGGGGCGAGCCGGGGCGGCTGGCCGGCCCGGACCGAGGCCCAGGCGGTGGCGAGGTCCGTCAGGAGGATCCGCCAGGAGACGCCGTCGACCACCAGGTGGTGAGCGGCCAGCAGCAGTCGGCCGGGCCGGTCGCCGGAGTCAAACCAGACCGCCTGGAGCATTCTCCCCTCGTCCGGGGCGAGCCGGTCGGTGGCGGCGGCGGACTCGGCGGCCAGCACGGCACGCAGCCCGGCCCCGTCCAGTCCGGCGACGTCGACCCGGCGTACCAGGTCGCTCGCCCGGACGGTGCCGACCGGGGACGTCTGGAGCGACCAGAGCACCGAGGCGATCCGGTGCAGCCGCAGCCGCAGGCCGGCGTGCCGGTCCAGCACCGCCTGGAGTACGGCGACCAGTGAGCCGAGTTCCAGTTCGGCCGGTACGACCAGCAGGGTGCTCAGGGTGAACCGGTCGATCGGCAGACCGGTCTCCCGGAGCCAGTGCACGATCGGCAGCAGCGGTACCTCACCCGGCTCGTCCGGGTCCACAGCGGTTCCGGCGGTGGCGGCGGCCGGAGCCGGGACCGTCGCCGTCGGGGTGTCGGCCGGGGCGAGTGCGGCGTCGCCGCCGCCGACCTCGGCCAGCGCCCGTGGGGTGCGGTGTCGGAAGACGTCGCGCGGCGCGAGCGCCAGCCCGTGCCGGCGGGCCCGGCTGGAGACCGCGATCGAGAGGATGCTGTCGCCGCCGAGGGCGAAGAAGTCCCCGTCGGCGCCGACCTCGGCCAGGCCGAGCACCTCGGCGAAGACCTCCCGGAGCAGCCGCTCGGCCGCGCCGCCCCCGGCGGACCGCTCCGGACCGTCCACACCGGACGCCCCGGCCGGCACCTGCACGGCGGCCGGTGTGGCGGGGGCCGGCGTACCGGTGCGCTCCGGGGCGGGCAGGGCGGCGCGGTCGAGCTTGCCGCTGGGGGTCAACGGCAGCGCGTCGAGCACCGCGAGCCGGCCCGGCACCATCGACTCGGGGAGCCCGGCCCGGGCCGCCGCGCGGACCGTCTCGACGTCGAGCCGCCGCCCGGCGACCGGCACCAGGTAACCGACCAGACCGGTCCGGCCCCGACCGTCGACCCGGGCGGCGGCGACCGCCTGCGCCACCCCCGGCGCGGCCCGGAGCACCGCCTCCACCTCGCCGAGGTCCACCCGGTGCCCCCGGATCTTGACCTGGTCGTCGCTGCGGCCGACGTATTCGAGTACGCCGTCCGTACGCCACCGCACCAGGTCACCGGTGCGGTACATGCGCTGCCCCGCCGGCCCGTACGGGTCGGCGACGAAACGCTGCGCGGTCAGCCCGTACCGGGCGTGGTAGCCGTACCCGAGCTGGGTTCCGGCGACGTACAGCTCACCGGGTACGCCGGGCGGCACCGGCCGGAGGCAGTCGTCGAGCACGTACAGCCGGGTGTTGGCCACCGGGCGGCCGATCGGCACCGTCCGCTCCGCGCCGCCGTCGTTAGCCCACCAGGTGACCTGCACCGCCGTCTCGGTGGGTCCGTAGAAGTTGTCCAGCGCCGTGCCGGTGCGCTCCTGCCAGCGTCGGGCCAGTTCCGGGGCGAGTGCCTCGCCGCCGCAGGAGACCCAGCGCAGGCCGGCCGCCCAGCCGGGGTCGGCGGTCGGTTCGTCGGCGAGCAGGAACGCCTCGACCAGCGACGGTACGAAGGTGACCGCGGTGACCCGGTGCCGGCGGACCAGCTCGGCGAGCCGGCTGGGGTCACCGGCCTCGTCCTCGCCGGGCAGCACCACGGCGGCACCGGTGGAGAGCGGCCAGAAGATCTCCCAGACCGAGGTGTCGAAGCCGGCCGGGGCGAGTTGCAGCATCCGGTCGTCGGTGCCGAGCCCGAACCGCCGCTGTGACCAGGCGAGCTGGCTGACGATCGCCCGGTGGCCGACGAGTACCCCCTTGGGGCGGCCCGTGGATCCGGAGGTGTAGATCAGGTACGCCGGTGCTTCCGGGTCGCCGCCGGCACCGACCGCGCTCGACGGCCCCTCCGGTTCCGCCGTCGCGGAGACCAGCAGCTGCGGCACGCCGGCCGGCCGGGGAAGCCGGCCCAGCACGTCCACGGTGGACACCACGGCGCGGGCGCCGGAGTCGGCGAGGACCATCGAGAGCCGTTCCCGGGGATGCGTCACGTCCAGCGGCAGGTAGGCGGCGCCCGCCTTCATGACGCCGAGCAGCGCCACCACCAGCTCGGCCGACCGGGGTACCGCCACCGCGACGACGTCGCCGGCCCGGATGCCACGGGCGGCCAGCCGCCGGGCCAGTGCACCGGCCCGGCGGTCCAGCTCGGCGTAGTCGATCCGCCGCTCGCCGTCGATCAGCGCGACCGCGTCCGGTGTCCGGTGCGCCTGCGCGGCGACCAGGCCGGGCAGGGTCTGCGGCGGCACCGGGGCGACCGGGCCGGTGAGCCGGGTCAGCGCGGTGTCGCGGTCGGCGGCCGGCAGCAGGTCGATCCGCCCGACCGGTCGGTCCGGCTCGGCGACGAACGCGCCGAGGATCTCGGCCAGGCCGGTACGGAGCTGGCGTACGGTGGCGGCGTCGATCCGGTCCGGGTCGTACTCCACGGTCAGCTGAAGCGATCCGCCGGCCGCCGAGACCAGCAGGGTGACCGGATAGTGGGTCGCCTCCCGGAACTCGACCCCGGCCAGTTCCAGCCCGCCGGGATGGCGCGGGACCGCGTCGACCGGATAGTTCTCCAGCACCACCAGGGTGTCGAAGAGTTCCCCACCGCCGGCCAGCCGCTGGATCGCCGGCAGCCCGAGGTGCTGCGTGTCGAGGAGTTCGGCCTGCTCCCGCTGGAGCCGGCCGGCCAGCTCGGCCAGCGGTTCGGCCGGAGTCCAGCGCAGCCGCACCGGCAGGGTGTTGATGAAGAGCCCGACCATCGCCTCGACGCCGTCGAGTTCGGCCGGCCGGCCGGAGACCGTACTGCCGAAGACGACGTCGCGCCGGCCGAGGCGCCGGCCGAGCAGCACCGCCCAGGCGGCGTGCAGCACGCTGCCCAGGGTCAGCCCGGCGGCCCGGACCCGTCCGGCCAGTGCGCCGGCCACCTCCGGCGACAGCGCCACCCGGGCCCGTTCGGGCTGGAACATCCCGTCGAAGTCCTCGTCGGCCTCGGCGGCCAGCCGGGTGGGGCCGTCGAGGCCGGCCAGCGCGGTCCGCCAGGCGTGCTCGGCAGCCACCCGGTCCCGGCCGGCCAGCCACTCGAGGTACCGCCGGTACGGGGTGACCGGGGGCAACCGGTCCGGCTCGCCGTCCGGGGCGTACCGGGCGAGCAGGTCCCGCAGGGTCACCCCGGCCGACCAGCCGTCGGTGACGATGTGGTGGTGGGTGAGCAGCAGGCTGTGCCGCTGTGCGGTCCAGCGGACCAGTACGCAGCGCAGCAGCGGCGGTCGGGTCAGGTCGAACGGGGCGGCCCGCTCCGCCTCGGCCAGCGCCTCGAACTCGGCCGCCCGCTCCGGTTCGGGGTACCCGGTCAGGTCGACCTCGCGCCACGGCAGCCTGATGCCCTCCGCGACGAGTTGCACCGGTCGCCCGTCGGCGAGCTGCGGGAACGCGGCCCGCAGCGGGGCGTGCCGGTCGAGCACGTCCTGCCCGGCCCGGCGCAGCGCGGCGGCGTCCAGCGGCCCGCGCAGCTCGATCACCTGCTGCACCCGGTACGGGTCCCGCTCCGCGCCGGCAGCGACCGCGTGGAAGTAGAAGCCCTCCTGCAACGGGGTCAGCGGCAGCACGTCGGCGACCGCCGGTACGGCGGCGGCCAGGTCGTCCACTTCGTCCTGCCGCAGCGCCAGCAGCGGGAAGTCCGACGGGCTCGGCCCGCCGGCTCCCGGTCGGGCGGCGTGCCGGACCAGCGCCTCCAGCGCGGCGAACCAGCCCTGCGCCAGCTCGGTGACGTCCTCTTCGGACAGTAGCGCCGCCGGCCAGGCCCAGGTCACCCCGAGCCCGGGGCCGTCCGGCCGGTCCTCGGTGAAGGCGTTCACCTCCAGCGGGTACGGCGCCACCGGCATGGCCGCGTCGAAGCCACCGGCGAGCAGGCCGAGCCCGGGCAGCGCGGTCCAGCAGCCGTCCGGCGACGACTCCACGCCGAACCGGCCGAGGTAGTTGAAGCTGATCTGCGGCTGCGGCAGTCCGGCCAGTACGGCGGCGGTCTCCGGGTTGAGGTGCCGCAGCAGCCCGTACCCGAGCCCGTGGTCGGGGATGGCCCGCAGCCCCTCCTTGATCCGCTTCAGCGCCCGGCCGGCGTCCTCGCCACCGGCCAGCGCCTCGTCGAGGTCGATCGGTCCGGTGTCGAGCCGGACCGGGAAGATGCTGGTGAACCAGCCGAGGGTGCGGGACAGGTCGACGCTGTCGGCGAGCTGCTCCTCCCGGCCGTGCCCCTCCAACGCCACCAGCGCGGGTCCGGGCAGACCGGTCCCCCGTCGCCGGCGCCAGTCGGCGAGCGCCATGGCGAGCGCGGTGAGGAGTACGTCGTTGACCCCGGCGGAGAAGGCCGCCGGAATGCTGGTGAGCAGCGGTGCGGTCTGCTCGGCCGGTAGCCGCAGGGTGAGCCGGCGGACGCTGTCGAGGTCGCCGACCGGGTCGAGGGGGCGGTCCGCCAGCGCCGGGTCGTCGCCGCGGAGCAGCTCCGTCCAGAGGGGAAGTTCGGCGGTCCGCTGTGCCGACTCGGCGTCGGCGTGCACCAGCTCGGCCCAGCGGCGCAGCGGGGTGCCGACCGGCTCCAGCCGGGGCGGCCGGCCGGCCAGCACGTCGGTCCAGGCGGCGGCGAGGTCGGGCAGCAGGATCCGCCAGGAGACGCCGTCGACCACCACGTGGTGCACCACCACGACCAGCCGGCCGGCCCGGCCCGGTCCGGCGTCCAGCCAGACCGCCTGGAGCATCACGCCGGCCTCCGGGGCCAGCCGCCGGCCCGCCTCGTCCGCCTCGGCGGCGATCCGGTCGCGCAGCGCCTCCTCGGTCAGTCCCGTGACGTCGACCCGGTGCAGCCGGTCCGCCGCCGGCACCGTGCCGGGCGGTGGTACCACCAGCCGGCCCGGGCGCTCCGGCGTGGCCCGGTGAAGCCGGGACCGGAGTACGTCGTGCCGGTCCAGCACCGCCTGGAGCGCGGCGGTCAGCCGCTCGACGCTCGCCTCGGCCGGTACCCGGACCGCCAGCCACTGCGCGAAGGCGTCGATCGGCCCGCCGCACTCGTCCAGCCAGCGCATGATCGGGGTGAGCGGGAACTCCCCGACCCCCGCCTCCGGGTCGTCCTCGACATCCCGGGAGAGCGACTCGACCACCGGCGCCAGCTCGGCGACGGTACGGCGCTGGAAGACCTGGCGCGGCGTGACGACCAGCCCCGCCTGCCGGGCCCGGATCACGAGCTGGATCGAGACGATGCTGTCCCCGCCGAGGGCGAAGAAGTCGTCCTCCACCCCGACCTCCGGCAGCCCGAGCACCTCGGCGTAGAGGGCACAGAGCACCTCCTCGCGGGCGTCCCGGGGCCGGGCTCCGGTGCTCGCCGCCGCGAAGTCCGGCGCCGGGAGCGCGGCCCGGTCCAGCTTGCCGCTCGGCAGCACCGGCAGCTCGTGCAGCGGTACGAAGGCGGCCGGCACCATGTGCTCGGGCAGCCAGCTACGGGCGTACGTGCGCAGTTCAGCCACGAGCGCGGCGACGTCCCGGAACGGCGCCGGCCGGTTGGCGTACCGCTGCGGCGGGGCCGGCTCCGCCGGCAGGGCGGGCCGGTACGCCGGTCCGGCGGGCAGCGCGTCCGGGCGGCAGAAGAGCAGGTCGAGGCGGCCGTCTTCGCCGGTACCGGACCAGGTGACCTCGGCCCGGTAGCCGTGCCGCCGCGCCAGCTCGTACACCGCCTCGGGATCGACGGCCGACCCGGTCCCGCCCGCCGACCCGGTCCCGCCGGTCAGCTCCCGGTACGCGGCGAGGTCGGCGTCCAGCCGGGCGTTCGGTACCCCGGTCACCCGCAGCACGGCCG
Source organism: Plantactinospora veratri (assembly GCF_036421995.1). Lineage (NCBI taxonomy): Bacteria > Bacillati > Actinomycetota > Actinomycetes > Micromonosporales > Micromonosporaceae > Plantactinospora > Plantactinospora veratri. The sequence continues at coordinate 239,319 of NZ_JAZGQL010000009.1, read as the reverse complement.
GCCGCGCCGGGTCGAGCCGCCCGGCCAGCCCGGCCAGCCCGTCGGGGTTGTCGTCCCAGGACAGCTCGACAGCGTCGTCCACGGTGGACTCCGTGCCGGCGGCGGTGCGCAGCACGGCGTCGTACCGGTAGCGGGTGAGTTCGTTGTGCGCCTGGCCGCGCCTGACCCAGCAGTCGACGCGGGTGATCGCCGGCACCTGTCGGGCCAGCGCCGGGAAGAGGTCGGGGTCGAGCAGCAGTTCGCCCTCCCAGTGCAGGGCCTGCTCGACGGCGGCGAGCGCGGCCCGCCGGTCGTCGGGGTCCGGGCGGCGGCGGCCCGCCTCGATCGCCGCGCGCAGGATGCGGTGCAGCCGCAGGTTGCGCACGTCGCCGACGAAGACGCTGCCGCCGGGGGCGAGCAGTTCGACGGCCCGGCGGAGCACGTCGGCCAGGTAGTCGACGCTCGGGAAGTACTGGACGACGGAGTTCAGCACGACGGTGTCGAAGAAGCCGGTCGGCAGCCCGTCGGTGACGTCGGCCGGCTGGGCGCGCAGCTCGACCCGACCCGCCAGCGCCGGCACCGCCGCCACCTGGTCGCGCAGCGCCTCGATCGCCGCCGGGGACAGGTCGGTGCCCCAGTACGACTCCACCTCCGGCGCCACCCGGGCCAGCAGCAGCCCGCTGCCGACACCGATCTCCAGCACCCGGCGCGGGCGCAGCGCGAGGATCCGTTCCACCGTCCGGTCCCGCCACTGGCGCATCTCGGCAAGCGGGATCGGCAGTCCGTCATAGCTGCTGTTCCAGCCGGTGAAGTTCTCCCCGAACCGCTCGGTACGCCCGGCGGTGTAGAGGAGTTCGTGCAGCCGCTGCCAGTCGGCCACCCGGGCCGACTCGGTGTCCCGGTCCGCCGGCCGGTCCAGCGCCGGTACGACGTACGCGGCGAGCCGCTGCTGACCGTCGCGCCCCGGCCGGGCCTGTACGGCGACCTGACCCACCGCCGGATGCTGGGCGAGTACCGACTCGATCTCGCCCGGCTCGATCCGGTACCCGCGGATCTTCACCTGGTCGTCGGCGCGGCCGAGGAACTCCAGCCGCCCGTCCGGCAGCCAGCGCACCAGGTCACCGGTGCGGTAGAGCCGCCCGCCCGCCGGCCCGTACGGGTCGGCGACGAAGCGCTGCGCGGTCAGCCCCGGCTGGCCGAGGTAGCCCCGGGCCAGCCCGGTGCCGCCGAGGTAGAGCTCGCCGGTGGCGCCGACCGGCACCGGTTGGAGGGCGGCGTCCAGCACGTAGCACCGGGTGCCGGGGTCGGGGCGGCCGATCGGCACCACGCCACCGGGCGGGGTGGCCGGGTCGCACTCCCCCAGCGTCGAGTTGACCGTCGCCTCGGTCGGCCCGTACGCGTTGAACATCGGCCGGTCCCGCGCCCACCGGGCGACCAGTTCCTGCGAGACCCGCTCGGTACCGGCCAGCAGGGTCGCCCCGGCCGGCAGGGTCAGTTCCCGGGGCATCGCGGCGAGCAGCGCGGGCGGCAGGATCATGAAGGTCACGCCGTGCCGGTGGGCGTACTCGGTCAGCGCCGGGCCGGGCACCCGGCGTTCGGCCGGTACCACCACCAGCCGGCCGCCGGAGAGCAGCCCGAGGCAGAGGTCCCAGAACGCCACGTCGAAGCTGGGCGAGGCGAACTGGAGTACCCGGCTGCGCGGCCCGACGCCGAGCCGGGCGCTCTGGGTGGCGACGAGTTTGGCCACCCCGGCGTGCGAGACGACGACCCCCTTGGGCCGGCCGGTCGACCCGGAGGTGTAGATGACGTAGGCGGCGTTCTCCGGGGCCAGTGCCGGCAATCCCGCCGTCGGGCCGGTCTCGACCTGATCGGTGTCGGTCAGCTCGTCGAGCAGCAGTCTCGGCAGGCCCGGTGTCTCCGGCAGCTCGCCGACCAGCGCGGTCGTGCTGACCAGGCATACCGGCCGGGCGTCGGCGAGCATGAAGCCGATCCGCTCGGCCGGGTAGTCCTGGTCCACCGGCAGGTAGGCGCCGCCGGCCTTGAGCACCGCCACCTCGGCCACGATCATGTCCACCGAGCGGGGCAGGCAGAGCGCCACCACCCGCTCCGGCCCGACTCCCCTGGCGCGCAGCGCCCGCGCCAGCCGGTCCGCCCGGGCGTCGAGTTCGGCGTAGGTCAGCTCGACGTCCTCGCAGACCACCGCGATCGCGCCGGGCGCCCGGCGTACCTGCCCGGCGAAGAGTTCCGGCCAGGTCGCCGGGGGTGCCGGCCGGACCGTGTCGTTCCACTCGACGAGAATCCGGTGCCGTTCCACCGTCGTCGGCCCGCCCTGCGTCGTCGGCCCGGCCTCTGCCGTCGGCCCGGCCTCGGCACGGTTCAGGTCACTTGTGGGCACGACGAGGTACCGCCTCTCGCGAGCGGGTGGGAACGGTCCGGGACGAAGGTGGTGTCGGGGATCGGCCGGCGGTCAGCCGTCGCCGAGCAGCGGCAGGATCTGGTCCAGCGCGTACGGGACGCTGAGTACGGTGCTGAACGAGAGGGCGCCACCGATCGGCGGGTTCTCGTACGGCAGGAAGACCGCCCGGTTCTGCTTCGCCACCTCGAGGGTGGCGTAGACCTTGTCCGCCTTGACCCGGGGCTCGGCGCTGGCGTCGGAGGTGAGGAAGAGCAGCTTGTCGACGTCGACCAGGTCGAGCCGCTCGGAGCCGATCTCGGCGGCGTACTCCTTGCCGACCGCCTGCACGATGCTCTCCGGCACCTTGAAGCCGAGCTGGGTCATGAAGACCACCTTCGGGTCGCTCGGCGCGAAGACCGCGTACTTGCCGGCCTCGTACGGGTCGACCACCGCGACGGTCTTGCCGGCGAAGCCGGGGTGCTCCTGCCGGGCCTTGGCGAACCGGGCGTCGACGTCGGCGATCAGCTTGTCGGCCTGCTCGGGCTTGCCGAGCGCGCGGCCGGCCTGCCGGGTCATCTCCTGCCAGGGTGCGGCGTAGTCGGCGAAGCCCTTCGGCTGGGCGACGGTCGGGGCGAGCTGGGAGAGCTTCTGGTACTGCTCCTGGGTCATCCCGGAGTAGAGCCCGATGATCAGATCCGGTCGCAGTGCCGCGATCTTTTCGAGGTTGTAGTCGTCCCGCTCACCGACGATCTCCGGCGGGGTGCTGCCCCAGAGCGGCTGCGCCCAGGGCCACTTGCCGTACGGCCGCTCCAGGAACCAGTCGATCGCGCCGACCGGTACGACGCCGAGGGCGAGCACCGGGTCCTGGTCGCTGAGCCCGAGCGTGACCACCCGGGTCGGCGCCTTGGTGATCTCGGTGCTGCCGTACTTGTGCTCGACCGTCACCGGGAAGGTGCCGGCGGCGCTCGCGGAGGGCGCGGGTTCGGCGCCGTCGTCGCCACCGCCGCAACCGGCCAGGCCGACCACGAGGACGGTCAGCGCCGCCGTGAGTCGGGCCAGCGGCCGTGGACGCGTCGTGCGGGCAGGTGTCGTGGACATCGGCTCCTCTTCGGGCTCTCTCGGGTCCCGTCGCGCCTTCGGCGGCCGGGCGGAATCGGTCTCGGTAGGGGTCCGGCGCTCCGCGCCGGCTCGGAATGTGGTCGCGCGACGTCGGGCGACGACTGCCCGGACCTGGGGCACGGCACCTTCGGCGGTTCCGATGACCGTGATAGTAAGGTAATCCTTACCTAACCTCAACAGGCTCGCCGGATCGGACCTCCCCATCCATCGAAGCCGTGAACTAAGGTATACCTACCCTAAGAAGCGAAGCCCCCGACACACTTCGGCGGAAGAAACCCGAGGACCGCGTGACAACCGACCAGGCAACACCGGTTAGCCGACCCGCGCCCGCCCGGGCGACGGGTCACCGATCCAGGCGTCCGGTCGGGCTCTTCCTGGTCGCCACGACCGTCCTGATCGTCCTCTCCGTGCTCTCCGTCGCGGTGGGCAGCCGGCAGATCCCGCTGGACCAGGTGGTGCAGACCCTGCTCGACCGGGCCGGCGCGCGCACCGCCGACCCGCAGATCGAGGCGATCGTCTGGGGCGTACGCCTGCCGCGCACCGTGCTCGGCCTGCTGGTCGGGATGGCACTGGGCCTCTCCGGTGCGCTGATGCAGGGGCTGACCCGCAACCCGCTCGCCGATCCGGGCCTGCTCGGCGTAACCGCCGGTGCCGCGCTCGGCATCGTCCTCGCGATCGCCTGGTTCGGCATCGCCACGCTCTACGGCTACATCTGGTTCGCCTTCGCCGGTGCCCTGCTGGCCAGCGTGGTGGTCTACCTGCTCGGCGGGCTCGGCCGGGGCGGTTCCACCCCGGTCAAGGTGGCGCTGGCCGGGGTGGCGATGACCTTCCTGCTCAACTCGGTGACCAGCGCCGTCGTGCTGCGCGACCCGGACGCGCTCAACCGCTACCGGTTCTGGGCGGCCGGCTCGCTCTCCGGACCGGACTTCGGCACCATCGGGCAACTGCTGCCGTTCCTGGCCGTCGGCACCGTACTCGCGCTGGCCTCCGCCCCGGCGCTGAACAGCCTCGCCCTCGGCGACGACGTCGCGGCCGCGCTCGGCCGCCGGGTCGGACTGATACGCCTCCAGGGCACCCTGGCGGTGACCCTGCTCGCCGGAGCCGCGGTCGCGGTCGCCGGCTCGATCGTCTTCGTCGGCCTGGTGGTGCCGCACGTGGCCCGGCTGATCACCGGACCGAACCACCGCTGGCTGCTGCCGTTCACCATGGTGCTCGCGCCGAGCCTGCTGCTGCTGGCCGACATCCTCGGTCGGGTCATCGCCCGGCCGAGCGAGGTCGGCGTCGGCATCATCGCCGCGTTCATCGGCGGCCCGTTCTTCATCATGCTGGTCCGGCGCCGCCGGCTCGCGGAGCTCTGACCCGATGACCCTCCTCGACCTGCGCCGCACCGGCGGCCGTACCCCGTTCCGGATCAGCCGGCCACCGGTCTCCGGCGTACTGCGGTGGCGGGTGCTGATCTGCTGCCTCGGGCTCGCCGTACTGGCGTTCGTGGTCTTCTGTGTCGGCATCGCCACCGGCGACTACCCGGTCAGCCCGCTGCGGGTGGTCCCCGCGCTCTGGGGTTCCGGCGATCCGGGTCAGGTCTTCATCGTCCGGGAGCTGCGGCTGCCCCGGGCGCTGACCGCCGTACTCGCCGGTGCCGCGTTCGCGGTATCCGGGGCGATCTTCCAGACCATCACCCGCAACCCGCTGGCCAGCCCGGACATGATCGGCATCAACGCCGGTGCCACCACCGCCGTCGTCGCCGCCATCGTGCTCGGCGGCGCCGGGCTGAGCCTGCCGGCGCTGGGCCTGGCCGGCGGGCTGGTCACCGCCGCGCTGATCTACCTGCTGGCCTGGCGGCGGGGCGCCACCGGCTACCGGATCGTGCTGGTCGGCATCGCCATCTCCTGGATGTGCGCCAGCGCCACCGACTACCTGCTGACCCGGGCCCAGCTCGCCGAGGCACAGGCGGCGCTCGGCTGGCTGGTCGGCAACCTCAGCGGTCGTGGCTGGGAGACGGTCGGTCCACTCTCCGTCGCCGTACTGCTACTGCTCCCCGCCGGGATGCTGCTCGGGCGGTGGACCCGGACCCTGCACCTCGGCGACGAGGTGGCCCAGGGGCTGGGCACGCCCGTGCAACTGGCCCGGCTCTGCCTGGTGGTGGTCGGCGTCGCGATGGTCGCGTTCGCCACCGCCGCCACCGGGCCGGTGCTCTTCGTGGCACTGGCCGCACCACAGATCGCCCAGCGGCTGTCGGGGCTCTCCGCCCCGCCGCTGCTGGTGTCCGCGCTGACCGGGGCGTTGATGGTCTCGGCCAGCGACCTGGTGGCCCGCTGGATCATCCCGGACGTCGACCTGCCGGTCGGCGTGGTCACCGGGGCGCTCGGCGCGGCGTTCCTGCTCTGGCTGCTCGTCCGGGCCAACCGCGCCGGTTCTGGAGGCTGACGTGACCGTGGATCTGACCATCGCCGACACCGTGTTCGACGCCCCGCCGCGCCGCGCCGCCGACCAGCCCGAACTGCGGGCCGAACGGCTGCGCCTGGCGTACGGCGAACGGGTGGTCGTCGACGACCTCGACCTGGTGATACCGGCGGGCCGGATCAGTGTGATCGTCGGCGCCAACGCCTGCGGCAAGTCCACCCTGCTGCGGGCGCTGGCCCGGCTGCTCAACCCGACGGCCGGCAGCGTCCAGCTCGACGGCCGGGCGATCCACTCCATGCCCACCCGGCAGGTGGCCCGGCAGGTCGGGATCCTGCCGCAGGCACCGGTCGCCCCGGACGGCCTGACCGTGCTCGACCTGGTGGGCCGGGGCCGCTCGCCGCACCAGACCTGGTGGCGGCAGTGGTCGCCGGAGGACGAACGGGCGGTGACCGAAGCGCTCGCCGCGACCGGGGTCACCGAGCTGGCCGACCGGCCGGTGGACGAACTCTCCGGCGGGCAGCGGCAACGGGCCTGGATCGCCATGGCGGTGGCCCAGCAGACCCCGGTACTGCTGCTGGACGAGCCGACCACCTTCCTCGACCTGTCGCACCAGATCGACGTACTCGACCTGGTGGTGGACCTGAACCGGCGGGACGGCCGGACCGTGGTGATGGTGCTGCACGACCTCAACCAGGCGTGCCGGTACGCCGACCACGTGATCGCGATGAAGGGTGGCCGGATCGTCGCCCAGGGCGCCCCGTCGAGCGTGGTCACCGCCGAGGTGGTCGACGAGGTCTTCGACGTGCGCTGCGAGGTGAGCCTCGACCCGCTGACCGGCACCCCGCTGGTGATCCCGACCAGCCGGCACCACCCCCGCCCACTGGTACCGGTGGCCGCCGGCGCCTGACCGGTCCTCCGTCGACCGGTGACGGACCTCCGGCGGCCACCGCCCTGGTCAGCCGGAGACGGTCACCCGCTGACGCAGGTCGTCGTCGCGAGGTACGGCCCGGTGCTGCTGCCCGGGTAGTACGGCGTGAGCGTGGTCGCCGGCCGGGTACCCGCCGGGCAGGTCTCGGAGAGCACCCAGCGCGGGGTGAACGGGTCCGGCGCGCACTGGTAGATCCGTTGGTCGTGCTCGACGGGATAGCGGCCGTACAGGCTGAGACCGTCCGCGCTGCACGGCCGGGCCTGCGCCGCCTGTGCCGGTGCGGCACCGACCCCGACCGCCGCCCCTGCCCCGACGAGCACCAGCACCGCCATCCTGGTGGCGAAACTCCTCATTGATCCTCCCCTTTCCCCGTCCCACCGATGGTGAGATCGTTGGGTAATTAAACAAAGTCGGTCGGGGTGAGCACAATGGACGGGGGCGGCATGGGACGAGGCACTGGCGTAGCCGGGCCAGCAGCGCCCGCCGGGCCGCACGACGGGCGCCGGATCGCCCGCAGCGGCGCGGCGGCACTGCTGGCGGTGCTGCTCGGCGTACTGGTCACCGCCGGCACCTCCGGCGCGGACCCGGTCGAAAGGTTCCCCTTCCAGGACCCCCGGCTGCCCGCCGGGCAACGGATCGACGACCTCCTCGGCCGGCTGACCCTGGACGAGAAGCTCTCCCTGCTGCACCAGTCCCAGCCGGCGATCCCCCGGCTGGGCGTCGACTACTTCAAGACCGGCACCGAGGCGCTGCACGGGGTGGCCTGGTCCAACGACGTCGACGACAACTGGAACGTGGTGACCGCCACCGGAGCCACCGTCTTCCCGCAGGCGCTCGGGCTGGCCAGCACCTGGGACCCGGAGCTGGTCCGGCGGGTCGGCGCCGCCGTCGGCGACGAGGTACGCGGCCACCACGCCGCCGACCCGACGGTCTGGGGGCTCCAGGTCTGGGCGCCGGTGGTGAACCTGCTCCGCGACCCCCGGTGGGGCAAGAACGAGGAGGGCTACTCCGAGGACCCGCTGCTGACCGGCGCGATCTCCACCGCCTACGGCCGGGGCCTGAGCGGGGACGACCCCGAGCGGCTGAAGACCGCGCCGGTACTCAAGCACTACGCGGCCTACAACCGGGAGGCGGACCGGAGCCTCACCTCGGCGAACCTGCGACCCCGGCTGCGCCACGAATACGAGGGCGCCGCCTTCCGGCCGGCGATCGCGGCCGGCGCCGCCACCGGGGTGATGGCCGGCTACAACCTGGTCAACGGACGGCCGAGCCACGTCAACCCGGACTTCACCGAGGTGATCCGGTCCTGGACCGACCGCGACCTCTACCACGTCAGCGACGCCTGGGCGCCGCACGCGCTGACCCAGCTCCAGGGCTACTACGCCGACGAGACCGAGGCGTACGCGGCGATGCTCAGGGCGGGACTGGACAGCTTCACCGTGGACGACGGCCAGCCCGCACCGATGATGGCGACCCTGCGTGCCGCGCTCGACCGGGGACTGCTCACCGTCGCCGACCTGGACGCCTCGGTCCGGCGGGTGCTGTCGATCCGGCTCCGGCTCGGGCACTTCGACCCGGACGGCGGCCCGTACGCCCGGATCGGTCCGGAGGTGATCGGCAGTCCCGCGCACCGGCGACTGAACCGGGAGGCGGCGGAGCGGGCGATGGTGCTGCTGCGCAACTCGGCCGGTACCCTGCCGCTCGATCCGAACCGGGTCCGGAACGTCGCCGTGATCGGGCCGCTGCACGACGCGCTGCACGGCGACTGGTACGGCGGCGCCCTGCCGTACCGGGTGACACCGTTGGACGGGATCCGGGAACGGCTCGGCGACCGGGCCAGGGTGACCGCCGTCGAGGCGCTCGACCGGGTGGCGCTGCGGGACCGGGCGACCGGGCGGTACCTGACCGCCACCGGCACCGCCCCGGGGCAGAACGTCGTCGCGGCGCCCGGTCCGGCCACGGCCGCCGCGCGGTGGGACCAGAACGACTGGGCCGGTGACGTCAGCACGCTGCGCAACGCCGGCAACGGGCGCTACCTCGCCGGCAACTGGGGGCCGTACCACACCGCGGAGACGGAGATCGGCGGCTGGTTCGTACCGCAGCAGTTCGCGCTGGAACGGCAGCCGGACGGGGCGTACCTCATCCGGTACGCGGGTTACGAGACCAACGAGAGCTGGTGGCCGTACCCGGGCCGGTACCTGACGGTCTCCCCGGACGGCGCGGTCGGCACCGGAGACCGCGCCGCCGCCGCCCGGTTCGACCGGGAGGTGGTGGAAAGCGGCGCCGCCACCGCCGCCGAGGCGGCCGCCCGGGCCGACGCGGTGGTGGTCGTGGTCGGCAGCCATCCGCTGGTCTACGGCCGGGAGAACTCCGACCGGCGCAGCCTGGCGCTCGGTGCCGGCCAGTCCGCGCTGGTCGAGGCGGTCAGCTCGGTCAACCCGGCCACGGCGGTGGTGCTGGAGACCAGCTATCCGGTGACCCTGGCGGCCGAGCCGGCGACGCTGCTCTGGACCACCCACGCCGGCCCGGAGACCGGGCACGCCCTGGCAGCCACGCTCTTCGGCGACCGCAACCCGGGCGGGCGGCTCAGCCAGACCTGGCCACGCACCGACGCCGACCTGCCGGCGGACCTGCTCGACTACGACATCATCCGGTCCGGGCAGACCTACCTCTACCGGCGGGGCGATCCGCTCTTCCCGTTCGGGCACGGCCTCTCCTACACCCGTTTCCGCCACGCGGACCTGCGGGTGAGCGCGCCGTCGGTCGAGCCGGAGGACGCCGTGACGGTGACGGTCGCGGTGACCAACACCGGCCGGCGGACCGGGGACGAGGTGGTGCAGCTCTACACCCGGCAACGCACGTCCCGGGACCGGATGCCGCTGCGGCAGCTCCGCGCCTTCGACCGGCTCACCCTCGCCCCCGGCCAGACCCGGCGGGTGACGTTCACCCTCCGGGCCGCCGACCTGGGCCACTGGGACGTGACCCGGAACCGCTGGGTGGTCGAGTCCGCCGAGCACGACCTGCTGGTCGGCGCCTCCGCGACCGACATCCGGCAGCGCGGCACGCTGCGGGTGCACGGCGAGACGATCCCGGCCCGGGACCTGTCCCGGCCGACCCGGGCGGAGAACTTCGACGACCACTCCGGCATCCTGCTGGTGGACGAGTCGAAGCCGCGCGGCACCGCCGTCGAGGGCGGGGCCGGCTCCGGCGGCTGGCTCGCGTTCACCGGCACCGCCCTCGACGCCCGGTCCGGCACCCTCACCGTCCGGGCCGCCAGCTCCGCGCCGGGCGACGCGACCGTCGAGGTACGCCTCGACTCGCCGACCGGTCCGCTGCTCGGCCGGGCCACCGTGCCGAGTACCGGCGACCGGTACGCGTACACCACCGTCGACGCGGCGCTGGCGGCCACGACCGGGGTCCGGGACGTGTACCTGCGGCTCGACGCCGGCCTGCGGCTCAGCGAGTTCAGCATCGGCCCGGCCACCGGTCGAGCCGGTCAGGGCATCGGGTGCAGCCCCTCGTGCCGGACCGTCCAACTTCCGTCGTCCGGGAAGCCGGGCGTCGACCGGCCGGCGTCCGCGTCCGAGCCCCGGGCCATCAGCGCGACGGCGGCCAGCAGCCCACCGTTGCCGGGCAGATAGACCGGCAGTGCGGCCGTCTGCCGGTTGTGCCCGTTGGGCAGGTAGCCGTTCTTCGCCTCGGGTCGCAGCAGCGCCTCGACGGCGGTACGCGGCTCGCCCAGCCGGGTCGCGGTCATCGCGATGGCCGGATAGTCCCAGCCCCAGGTCGACGGCCAGTCCCAGTCGGCCAGTACCCCGTGCAGGGTGGCCCGCATGACCTCCGGGTCGACCAGTTCGGTGGGCGGGACGAGGCCGAGCGCGTACAGCATCGAGGGATGGTCGTCCCGCACCGTGTACGGCGGCACGTCGACGGCGGTGTAGACCCCGTCCCGGACGTGTGGCCGGACCAGGTTGGCGGCGACCCGCTCCCAGGACGGCTCCGGAGGCAGGCCGAGCCGGGCCCGCCAGCGCTGCGCGATCCGCAGCCCCCAGCACCAGTACGCCAGCTCGAAGGTGGGATTGGTCAGGTTCTCCCGGGCGTCGGCGTACGACTCCTGGGCCGGGACCAGCGGCGGGCCGAGCTGGTAGCCGCGCTCACCTGGGACCGGGTGGTCGGCCATGAACGCCGCCGTGTCGAGGACGACGTCGGCGTACCGGCGCAGCGCCGCCTCGGGGTCGGTGGTGGTCCGCCGGACCAGCTCGGCGAGGAAGATCGGATGCGGCTGCTGCCAGAGCAGGAACGGCCCGATCGGGCTCGGACTCTCCCGCCCGTCCGGGCCGACCTGCTTGGGCCAGCGGGCCCCGGCACAGCCCTGCCGGCGGGCGGTCTCCCTGGCCCGCGGCAGGATGCCGGCGTACCAGCCGAGGCTGCGCTCCAGCAGGCCGGGCCGGCCCCAGAGCGGGAAGTGCGCCCCGTGCCACCAGTGCATCTCCAGATGGAACCGGCCGCGCCAGGAGTTCACCATCAGGCCGGTCTCCTGCGGGGGAAGCGTCCCGGCGCAGTGCACCGCGGTCAGGTACTGGGAGAGCACCACCCGCCGTTCCAGTTCGACCCCCCGGCCGTCCCGGCTGTCGGCCAGCTCGACCGCGCCGCCGCCGCGCCAGAACTCCGGCCAGTGCCGGGCGGACGCGGCCGCCACCTCGGGATACGACGGCAGCGCGGCGCCGGCCGCCGAACCGGCGCCGGGCGCGAAGGCGACGACCAGCTCGACGGCGGGCAGCCCGGCCCCGACGACCAGGAACTCGTGCCGGCCGACGTGCAGGATCCGGGCGCCGTCCGGCAGTCCGATCCCGACCGAGTACGCCGTGTCGTCGAGTACCCGGCGCAGCAGCGCCCCGTCCGGGGTCGGACGCAGGACGGACGAGTGCGCCTCCGGCCGGGACCAGTCGGCGGCGTTGCTCCACTCCGCCGAGCCGTACGGGAAGGCGATCCGGATCGCGAGGCCCTCGGCGAGCAGCGCCGAGCGGACGCGTACGGCGAGGACGTCGCGGTCCGGGTGGCAGACCGTGTCGACCTCCACCGGGGTGCCGGCCAGGCGGAACCGGCTGGTGATGGTGCCGGTCCACAGGTCGAGCCGCTGGTGCGGGTGGGTCACCTCGGCCGGCTCCGGTGCCCGGGCGCTGATTCCGGAGCCGGCCGGGCGGGTGGTCCAGACCAGCCCGATCCGGCCCAGGTCGAGCCGGTGCGGATTGCCGCGCAGCCACGACTCCGCCGGCGACTGCGGGGCCTCGGCGGTGCCGGAGAGCGCGCCGCGCATGTCGACGTACTCGACGGGGCCGCGCGGCGTCGGATAGGCCCGGCGGGTCTCCGCCAGGTCGTACGCCCGCTCGCCCGGCATGCTGTGCCAGCCCCACTGTGCCTGGGTGCCGAGCAGGGTGCCGGGCGTGCCGGTGCCGCCGGGATTGCGCACCGGGTGGTGCTCCGGAAAGGTCTGCAACCCGGTGACGTCGACGGTGTAGCAGAACTCGCCGTTGCCGACCGAGAGCGGGGACTCCGGCAGGATGCCGGTCAGCTCGACCGCGTGCCGGTCGACGAGGGCCTGCCGGTCGATCCCCGGCCCGGTCTGCTCCGCCCGCCGGCCGTCGTCCCCGCCCCGGTCGGAGGTCACTTGCCGATCGCCGCCTCGACCTGCTTGACGAACTCGTCCGCCGCGTCGGCCGGGGACTTCCGGTCGAAGAGCACCTCGGCGTTGAGCCGTTGCAGGATCAGCCGGGTGTCGGTCGAGCCGGTCGGGCCGATCACCAGCGGCGGACCCACCTGCGGGGTGACCTTCTCGATGAACTTGGCCTGGGCGGACTGGTCGGGGTTGAGCGCCGGCAGCACCGCCGTCAGCACCTCGGAGTTCGCCGGGATGCCCCGGTCGGTCAGGATGATCTTTCCGGCCTCCGGGCTGTTCACCAGGAAGTCGACGAACTTCGCCGCCTCCTTCGGGTGTTCGGTCCGGGCGTTGACGGTGTAGATCTGCGACGCCTGCAACCACATCCCGGCCCGGCCGCTCTCCCCCGGTGCCCGCAGCAGTTCCAGCGGCTGCCCGGAGGCCTTGCGCAGGGCGCCGAGCTGGTTGCTCCAGTCGAACTGCATCCCGGCCAGGCCCCGGCCCATCAGCGTCTGCTCCGGGGCCGGCTGGCCCTCCAGTTCGGTGGTGACCGAGGCCGGCGGGGTCGCTCCGGCATCGCGCAGCCCGGTGGTCATCGTCCACCACTCGGTGATGGTGTTCCGGCTGATCGCGACCTTGCCGTCCGGGGTGTAGAGCCCTTCGCCGCGCTGCCGGGAGTAGAGGTCGAACATGTCGGCGGTGGTCGGGTCGGCCACCCCGTAGGTGCCCTTCGGCGACTTCGCCGAGATCTCCCGGGCGATTCGGGCGAAGTCGTCCCAGGTCCAGCTGCTGTCGTCGGGCAGCGGCACGCCCGCCTTGGCGAAGACCGCCGGGTTGACCACCAGGGCGAAGGTGTTGACCCCGGTCGGTACGCCGTACTGCTTCTCCTCGAACCGCCCGTTGCCGAGCGCGGCGGCATCGATCTTGTCGGTCTTCAGTTCGTTCTTCACCCGGGCCAGGTCGAGCAGTGCGCCGCGGTCGCCGTACTCCCGGGGGTAGGCCCCGCCCAGCGTGATGACATCCGGCGCGTCGCCGGCCGCGACCTCGGTGGCGAGCTTGTCGAAGTACGCGTTGAAGTCGGACGACGAACCGGTGACCTTGATGTCCGGGTTCTGCGCCTGGAAGGCGTCGATCACCTTCTGGGTGGCCTGGGCCCGGTCGTTGTTCCCCCACCAGGAGAACCTCAACTCCACGGGCCCGCCGTCGCCGCCGGAGTCGCCGCAGGCGGCGACCGAGAGCAGCAGGGTGGCGGAGACGGCGACGGTGCCCAGGCGGGTCCGGATGGATCTGACTCTCATCGGAACTCCTTCGCGAACGGTGGGTGTGACGCGACGGGTGCTTCGGTTGCCGGCGACGGTGCCGGGACTGGTGGGTTGGAACGGTTCACTTGAGGCCGGTCGTAGCCAACCCCTGGGTCAGATAACGCTGCCCGGCGAGGAAAAAGCCGAAGATCGGCGCCAGTCCGACGATGGACATGGCGAAGAGCTGGCCCCACGCGGTCTCGCCCTGGCCGTCCATGAAGGACCGCAGCGCCACCGGCACGGTGTAGAGGTCGGGATTGGTCAGGAAGATGAGCTGGCTGAAGAAGTCGTTCCAGGTCCAGATGAAGGTGAACAGCGCCGAGGTGGCCAGCGCCGGCACGGAGAGCGGCATGATGATCCGCCAGTAGATCCGTACGTGCCCGCAGCCGTCCATCCGGGCCGCCTCGTCGAGTTCGCGGGGCAGCGAGCGGATGAACTGGACCATCAGGAAGATGAAGAAGGCGTCCGTGGCGAGGAACTTCGGCACGATCAGCGGCAGCGTGGTGTTGATCCAGTCGAGCTGCGAGAAGAGGACGTACTGCGGCACGATCAGCACGTGGATCGGCAGCATCATCGTGGCGAGCATCGCGGCGAAGAGGATCCGCCGACCCGGGAACTCCAGCCGGGCGAACGCGTACGCCGCCAGCGAGCAGGAGAGCAGGTTGCCGACGATCGAGGCGACCGCGATCACCGCCGAGTTCCACAGGTAGTGCTGGAACGGATGCTCCAGCGCGGTCCAGCCGCCGGTGTAGTTGCCGAGGTCGAACTCGCGCGGCCAGATCGACGGATCCCGGAAGATGACCTCGGTCGGCTTGACCGAACTGGAGACCATCCAGAGCAGCGGATAGATCATCACCACGCCGAAGACGATCAGCAGGGTGTGTTTGGTGATCCGCCGGGCCGGCGGGTCGGCCCGGTCGGTCGGGCGCACCGGGGCGCTGGTCGTCAGGTCAGTCACCGTAGAACACCCATCGCTTGGCGAAGAGGAAGTTGAGGCCGGTCAGTACGGCGATGATCACCAGCAGCGTCCAGGCCAGCGCGGACGCGTAGCCCATCTCGAACGAGCCGAAGCCGCGCTCGTAGAGGTAGAGCGTGTAGAGCAGGGTGGAGTCGGCCGGGCCGCCGCTGCCGCCGCTGACCACGAACGCCTGGGTGAAGCTCTGGAAGGCGCCGATCATCTGGAGGATCAGGTTGAAGAAGATGATCGGGGTGAGCAGCGGGATGGTGATCCGGAAGAACTGCGAGACCGCGCCGGCGCCGTCGACCGAGGCCGCCTCGTAGTACATGCTCGGAATCTGGCGGAGCCCGGCCAGGAAGATCACCATCGGTGCGCCGAAGGTCCAGGCGTTCAGCACGACCAGGGTGCCGAGCGCGTAGTCCGGGTGGGACACCCAGCTCACGCCCTCGATGCCGACCCTCGCCAGCAACTGGTTGACCAGCCCTTCGCTGCCGAAGATCTGCCGCCAGAGGATCGCGATGGAGACGCTTCCGGCCAGCAGCGACGGCAGGTAGTAGACCGAGCGGTAGATGGGCAGTCCGCGTACGCCCCGGTTGAGCAGCATGGCCAGGCCGAGGGCGAGGGCGAGCTGCAACGGTACGGAGACGAAGACGTACTGGAAGGTGACCAGCAGCGACTTGTGCAGCCGGGAATCCTCCAGCATCCGCTGGTAGTTCTCCAGTCCCCGCCACTGCGGCGGGCTGAGCAGGGTGTAGTCGGTGAAGGAGAGGTAGAGCGAGGCCAGGATCGGCCCGATGGTGAAGACGACCATCCCGACGATCCACGGCGCGAGGAAACCGTACGCCACCCGGGTCTCCCGGCGGCGCGGCCCGGACCGTGTGGTCGCGGTGGGTCTGCCCGTGCGATCGCTCATCGGAGCACCCTTCGGCGGAGATTCGTCGCGGGTGGAGCCTCGGTGCCTACCCGTCCTGCCCGTCACGCCCACCATGCCCGCAGGGCCCCAGATCCGGGCTGAGTAACCAGTTTCTAACAAAGCCAACATCAACTGTCAACGCATCGAACTCTCCCTAACTAGCTGTGCGAACGTGCTGGCGCGGATCGGCGGCAGATCGAAGAAACCGGTTGCTTCCAAGATCGAGCAACCGGTATCTTCGGGCCCACCAGATGGCCACCCCGGCGTCGACGGACGACTCGGCGCGATGTCCTGGATGGACGGCCGCCACCGCGGCCACCTTGGGAGATTCGAGATGAGCCTGACCGGAGACCGCCGTGCCGGGCAGCCGGCCGACGAGCCGACCGGCGGAGCGCGAGCGGGTCGCCGCAGAGCCGGCCGCTCCGACCGGCCCGCCGCCACGATCGGCCGGGTCGCCGAGGCCGCCGGAGTCTCCCGGGCGACCGTCTCCCGGGTGATGAACGGCAGCCCGACCGTCGCGGCCGACCTCGCCGCCCGGGTCCGCGCCGCCGCCGAGGAGCTGAACTACGAGCCGAGCCTGGTCGCCCGCAGCCTGGCGCTGGGCCGCACCAGCACGGTGTCGCTGATCGTGCCGGACCTGTCCAACCCGATGTTCCAGGACGTGCTGCGCGGGCTCAGCCACGCCGCTGCCGGTCGGGGGTACCGACTACTGGTCGCCGAGTCCAACGAGAACGTCGCCGAGGAGGCGATCCTGGCGGTGGAGGCGCGCCGCCGCTCCGACGGACTGGTCCTCGCCTCACCCCGGGTGCCGGAGGTCGAACTGCGTACCCTCAGCGACCGGCTCGCCCCGCTCGTCCTGCTCAACCGGGACCTGCCGGGCAGCAGCGTCCCGTCGCTCTCGGTCGACTACGCGGCGGGGATAACCGCGATCGTGGGCCACCTGCGGTCCCTCGGTCACCGCCGGATCGTCTACCTGGCCGGGCCGGCGGCCAGCACCTCCAACCGGGAACGCCGGGCCGCGCTGCGGGCGAGCTGCGCCGCCGAACCGGTCTGCGCGTTGACCGAACTGACCTGCGGTGCCACCTTCGACGACGGGCACGGCGCCGCCCGCGCGGTGTTGCGCAGCGGCGCGACCGCTGTGGTGGCCTTCAACGACATGGTGGCGTTCGGTGCGCTCAGCGGTCTGCACGAACTCGGCATCGGGGTGCCCAGGGACCTGTCGGTGGCCGGCTTCGACGACATCCCGTTCGCCCGCTACACCACCCCGCCGCTGACCACCGCCTCGATCCCGCGCAACGAACTCGGCCGGCAGGCGTGGGACCGGCTCTGGTCGCTGCTGGGTGGCGGGCCGGCCGGACACAACGTGCACTTCCAACCCCGACTGCTGGTCCGGGAGAGCACCGGACCCGTACCGGCCGGGCGGGCGTAGCCGGGTGGCAACGCGGCCATCGGTCCGGTTTGCACATTCGCGGCGCCCACGAAGCGGGACGGTCAGCGAGATTCTCGGCGCCCTGTGGTTTCCCGCGAACCGTGAATCTCCAAGAATCTCGGGAATGCGTCACCGCCGGGTGGCAGCCCAGCGTACGCCCACTCCCCCAGCGCCGACCGGTCCACCAGCCCGATCCCCAGCTCACGAGCCAGCCGCACCCCGTCACCGGCGGCGAAGAACCCGTTGGTGACGATCACGCAGATCTCGCCCCGGTGGATGCTCCGACAGGTGCCGGCGAAGCGCTGGATCGCCGCACTGCCGACCCGGTTCGTCGGGCTGTGCCGCTTGCACTGCACGACCACCCGGCGACCGTCCGGGGAAATGGCGGTGATGTCCGCGCCCCGGTCGGCAGCACCACCGCAGACCGTCACCCGGGAGAAGCCCGAGCGGCTCAGCAGGGCGGCCACCCACCGCTCGAACTCCGCCCCGGTCATCGTGTCGGTCGTCTCGACGTGCCGGGCGCGTACCGCCGACTCGGTCTCCTCGCGCAGTCGCGCCCGGATCAGCAGGGCCAGCACGCCGGCACCGACCGCCACCAGGCCGATCGCGATGACGACCGCCCGGACCGGGTGCCGCTGGACGAAGTCGACGACCACCCAGGCCAGCACCAGCGCGCCGACCACCGCGCCGAGCCACCGGCCCGACCGGTCCGGCGCCGGGTTGCCGCCGCGACGTCGGCGCGGGTAGGAGCGGCGGGGGCGCGACCGTCGGGTACGGGAGCGGTAGTGCCCCCGGACCCGGGTGCCGTCCCGGCGGGTGTACGAGTGCACTCGCGGCATCAGCTCTCCTGGCAACGGCGCGACGAAGGCCGACCCGTCACTCGCGGGATCAACTGCGGAACATCGGGTCGCCGAACGGCGACCTCGGCCCGCCACCCGAGACCGCAGCCTCGATGCGGGTGAGCCGGCCCCTGATCTCTTCGAGTTGGGCGAGGATCGCGACCTGCGGCTCGGTCCCCGCTCCGGCCGGTGTCACGGCTGGCGCGACGGTAGATGTCGGTTGCCCGCGCAGCGCCGTCAACTCTTTCATCAGTGCCGAGATGGTGCCCTCGACCCTGTTTAGGAACTCGTCGACGTCCTGCTCGTCGTACCCGCGTCGACCGAGGGCGGGCTTCCGGAAGGAGACGTTACGGATATCCGACGGAGTCAGGTGGGGCATCGACCGGCCTCCCGCTTGCGAGCTGGAACGTTGCCGAACTGGACCGTTCCGATCTGGACCTCCGAGGGTATCGACGTCGGACAAGGTCGCCCGGTCGACGGCACCCGCCAGCGGCTCCCCCGACGCTCCGGATAGGTGAAGGTTCACCACTAGACTGGGCCGGCCGCAGCTCGTCGACCGGTGAGGACGCAATGACCTACTACGTGCAGATCCCGGTCGACGACCACAGCACGGTGCTGGTCGAGGTGACCCACCAGGTCACCGGGGTCGCCCCGGCGGGTCGCTCCCGGGAGGTGGTGGCCCGGCTGTCGGAGACCTTCGGCGAGGCGTTCGACCGGTTCCACCGGCTGGCCCAGAGCGCGGCCGCGCGGGCCCGCGACGCGGGCGGGGCCGACCGGGTGGCGATCGAGTTCGGTCTCAAGGTCGCCGCGAAGGGTGGCTTCGTGGTCGCCGAGACCACCGGCGAGGCCCACATGAAGGTGACCTTCGAGTGGAATCGCGGAACCGCGCCGACCCCGACCACCGCCGACCCCGACGGGGGCGTGGCCGCGGAACGGAACACCGAACCGGATTCGGGGTCGACGGATGCGACCGAACCGGGCAGCACCGGCTGACCGGCCGCCGAACCGGCCCTCGCCGCCGCGCGTGTCCGCCCGCCTGGGCCTGCAGCGGGTGGTCGGGAACATCGCCCGGTTACAGGTGAAGGTCCTGCCGACTCCCCGAGCGGCCGGCCGGCATCCGGGAGGGTCGGACCGGCTGCCTCGACCTCCGCACTGCCCGGCGGGCCAGCAGCCAGCCGACCAGGGCCAGGTCGAGCAGGGCGCCCGGGACCTTGGTCTTGGTGACCAGGCCGAGGCTGTCCGGCAGGGTGAGGAAGACCAGCCCGGCGGAGCCGGCGTCGAGCAGCGTACCCAGCCGTCCCCGGGGTGCGGCGGTGGCGGCCAGCACGGCGATCCCGGCGAGGGCGTACCAGGGGTAGAAGACCGGGCCGAGCAGCGCGGTGGCGAGCAGCGCCACCCCGGCCGCCGGTACGGCGACCGCGACGCCGCCGTGCAGCGCCCGGCGCCAGGCGAGCAGCAGTACGCCGCCGAGCGCCGCCAACCCCGCCAACCGGGCGACCTCGACGGCGGTACCGAACGCCTCGGGCCGGCCCGCCGCGCGCAGCCCGTAGCCGACCGCCATGCCGATCCCGGTCGGGATCGACGACCACTGCACGCT
This sequence comes from Plantactinospora veratri, assembly GCF_036421995.1. Lineage (NCBI taxonomy): Bacteria > Bacillati > Actinomycetota > Actinomycetes > Micromonosporales > Micromonosporaceae > Plantactinospora > Plantactinospora veratri. The sequence goes on along the minus strand of NZ_JAZGQL010000009.1, from coordinate 219,802 downwards.
GCCGGCGGTCGCCGGCCAGCTCCGGACGAAACCGAGACCGTGCCCGGTCACGCCGGCCAGCAGCAGGACGGTGCCGAACGTGGCGCCGGCCAGGATCGCTCCGGCCGCGATCCGGCGCCGGCCGGTGCGGGCCCACGGCACGACCGCGAGCGCGAACGGCACCACCACCAGCGCGGTGGCCTTGACCGAGGCCGCGGCCCCGAACGCGACTCCGGCCACGGCCAGCCGGCCGAGCACGGTACGCAGCTCGGCGGCGGCCAGCAGTCCGAGTACGACCAGCCCGGCGAGCAGCGCGTCGTTGTGCGCCCCGGAGACGACGTGTACCAGCGGCAGCGGGCCGATCGCGCCGAGCCAGACCACCCGGGCCGGGTTGCCGGCACAGTGCCGGGCCAGCCAGGCAGCCGCGGCGGTGGCCAGCAGGATGCCGCCGATCGCCACCAGCCGCAGCACGGTCACCGCGAGCGGCAGGTGGCCGGCCGACACCCTCGCGGCGAACTCCTCGACGAGCAGCCAGAGGGAGCCGTACGGTGCGGGCGTGTCCCGCCAACTCGGCGCGACCCGGTCCAGCCACCGGCAGGGCAGCGCGTCCGGCCCGACGGCGTACGGGTCGAACCCGGCGGCGGCGGTTTCGCCCTGGCAGGCGTACGCGTAGACGTCGGCGCTGCCCAGCGGCGGCGCCAGCAGCAGCGGCACCGCCCAGAGCGCGCCGGTGGCCAGCAGCCAACCCGGCGCGGTGACGGTGCGCAGCCGCCACCAGACGGCGACCAGCCCACCGGCGCCGAGCAGCCACAACCCGACCCCGACCAGCCAGCCCGGCCCCCGGTCGATGGCCGGACCGGCGAGGTGGGCGCTGGCCGCCGTCAGCGCGCTGCCGAGCAGTCCCAGCCAGCGCAGCCGGGCCGGTGAGAGGCTCTCCCGCATCCGGGCAGGGTTGCCGGGGCAGGTGAACCTCCGCCCCGCTCCCGGCTACCTGCCGGCGAACATCCGCCGACCGTCCGCCGCCCCGCAGACCGCGACCGTCCGCCGCCCCGCAGACCGCGACCGTCCGCCGTCCGCCGACCGCAGACGCGCCGAGCGGCCGGCCACAAGCAGCCGGGCGGGAACCGACGACGAGAACGGCCGGCGGAAGCGACTGGCCAGTCAGTGGAGTCAGACGGAGCCGGGCGCGCCGGCGTATTCGGGTTCGCGGTCGAGTGCCGGGGCGGCGGCGCGGGCGCGGATCGAGCCGAGGATCTCGGCGGCCCGGACGGCGGTGTTGGAGAGCAGCGAGGACGAGATGCCGTGGCTGTGCTCGGTGCCGCCCTGGAGGTAGATGCCGGGCCGGACCTCCGGGCCGGTCCGCAGCCGGTAGTCGCGGTCGACCACGGCCCGCCCGGCGTCGTCCCGCAGGCAGACCTGCGCCGCCTCACCGAGCAGGTCGAACGGGTCGACCGGCCGGTATCCGGTGGCGAAGACCACCACGTCGGCGTCGAGCACGGTCTTCTCGTTGGTGACCAGGGACTCGACCACCATCCGCACCCCGTCCGGGGTACGGACCGTCTCGACCGGCCGGGTCAGGTTGAAGATCCGGAGCCGCTCGACGCCGCGTACCTTCTCCTGGTAGACCCGCCGGTAGAGCTCGTCGATCAGTTCGGAGTCGACCACCGAGTAGTTGGTGTTGCCGTGGTAGGCGAGCATCATCTGCTTCACCTCCGGCGGTGCCGTGAAGTACTCCTGCACGGCCGCCGGGTCGAAGATCCGGTTGGCGAAGGAGCTGTCGTCGGCCGGGCTGTAGCCGTACCGGGAGAAGACCGCGCAGACCTCGGCGGCGGGGAACTCGCGGTGCAGGTGGTCGACGGCCTCGGCCGCGCTCTGCCCGGCACCGACCACGACGAACCGGGTCGGCTCCGACGGCACCAGATTGCGCAGGTTGGGCAGCAGGTCGCGGCTGTGCCAGACCCGGGTGTCCAGGGTGATCCCGGCCGGCAGGTACGGCCGCAGCCCCACCCCCAGCACCAGGTTGCGGGCCCGGTAGCTGACCGGGGCGGCGGAGCAGGGGCCGGCCTGGGCGAGCACCTCGAAGTGGTCGAGTTCGCCCTGCTGCCAGACCGGACGCACGTCGACCACGTCGTGCCCGTACCGGACCATGTCGTCGACCTGCGCCGCCGCCCACTCCAGGTAGTCGTGGAACTCGACCCGGGACGGGAAGAGGTTCTTGTGGTTGATGAAGTCGATCAGCCGATCCCGGCTCTGCAGATAGCAGAGGAAGCTGAAGCCGCTGGCCGGGTTCCGCAGCGTCACCAGGTCCTTCAGGAACGACACCTGCATGGTGGCGTCGTCGAGCAGCATCCCCCGGTGCCAGCCGAAGCTGGGCTGGCGCTCCAGGAAGACGGCGCTGCCGATCCCGCCAGGGCTGGCGGTGCCCTCCCGGACGGCGATGGCCAGGGCGAGGTTCGAGGGACCGAATCCGATGCCGAGGAGATCGTGGACCTGGGGGTCGTCGCTGCGATTGGTTCGTGACATACCTGTCCCATCAGTCTGCCGGCCGGTCGGCGGCGTGGTGGAGGACTGGATCCCGTACGGACCCGGTGCGGCTGGCGCGGACGGTCGACCATCCGTGGCATTTAGGTTAGGCTAACCTACACCAAGGTCAAGAACAATATGGACCACCTGACCGGTACGGCCGCGAAAAGTTCACCCACCCGACGGGGCGAACCGACGTGTAAACCGGGGCGAGACGAACCGACCGAAGAGGAGACCGTCGATGCGGGTTGTGATGTTCGGCTACCAGACCTGGGGGCACCGCACCCTACAGGCGCTGCTGGACTCCGAGCACGAGGTGACCCTGGTCGTCACGCATCCGAAGAGTGAACACGCGTACGAGAAGATCTGGGACGACTCCGTCGCCGAACTGGCCGAGAAGCACGAGGTACCGGTGCTGCTGCGCAAGCGCCCCGGCGACCCCGAGCTGATGGAGCGGCTCCGGCAGGCCGCGCCCGACGTGATCGTGGCGACCAACTGGCGTACCTGGATCCCGCCGGAGATCTTCGACCTGCCGCCGTACGGGACGCTGAACGTGCACGACTCGCTGCTGCCCGCGTACGCCGGGTTCAGCCCGCTGATCTGGGCGCTGCTCAACGGCGAACGCGAGGTCGGGGTCACCGCCCATCTGATGGACGAGACCCTCGACGCCGGTGACATCGTGCTGCAACGCGCGGTACCGGTCGGCCCGACCGACACCACCACCGACCTGTTCCACCGCACGCTGGAGCTGTTCGGCCCGATCACGGTGGACGGACTGGCGCTGATCGCCTCCGGCCGCACCGACTGGACCCCGCAGGACCGGTCGAAGGCGAGCTTCTTCCACAAGCGTTCGATCGAGGAGAGCCGGATCGACTGGAACTGGCCGGCCGACGAGATCGAGCGGCTGGTCCGGGCGCAGTCCGACCCGTACCCGAACGCCTTCACCCACCACGACGGCGCGCGACTGCGGATCCTGGCCGCCCGGGTCTCCGAGGGCCGCTACGGCGGCACGCCCGGCCGGATCTTCTACCGGGAGGGCGACGGCGTGGTGATCGTGGCCGGCGCCGACGCGCGCCGCGGGCACCGCCCCGGCCTGGCCGTCACCCGGGTACGCACCGACGACGGCCGGGAACACGCCGCCACCGACTACTTCCGGACCATGGGCGGCTACCTGACCCGCTACCCGGACGGTCGGCTCTAGCGGCCGATCCGCAGACCGCACCGCCGGTGGTGGCCGTCCTCGCGAGGCTCGCGCCCTCCGGCGAGCACGACCACCACCGGCCGGCCGAGGTCGGCTACCGCACGCCGGCCTCGACGGTCAGGGTCCCGGCGGCGGCGTCGATGGTGGCCCGGGCCCCCAGCGGGATGGTGAGCTGCCCGTCGCCGTGCCCGAGGCGGAGCCCGCCCAGCACCGGTACCCCGAGGTCGTAGAGGCGGTCCCTGAGCACCGCCGCCGCGTCCCAGTCGCCCGGGTTGCCGACGCTGTTGGTGAGCTGCCCGACCACCACCCCGGCGACCCGGCCCAGCACCCCCACCCGGCGCAGCTCGGTCAACATCCGGTCGTAGCTGTACGGTGGCTCGTCCACGTCCTCGAAGAAGAGGATCGCGTCGTCGAGGTCCGGGAAGTCCTTGGCGCCGAGCGAGGTGGAGAGCAGGGTCAGGCAGCCACCGAGCAGCCGGCCGGAGGCCCGGCCCGGCACCATGACCGAGGCGGCGGTCTCGGCCGGATCCCGGGAGATGGTGACCGGGGCGGTGGTCATCACCGCCCGGCGCAGCGCCTCGGCCGACTCCGGGCCGGTGCGGGCGTCCGACCAGTTGACCATCGGACCGTAGAAGCTGACCAGGCCCGCCTCCCGCCACAGCCGGCCGTGGATGCTGGTGATGTCGCTGAACCCGACGACCACCTTCGGGTCGCGGCGCAGCCGGGAGAGGTCGATCCGGTCCACGATCCGCTGCGTGCCGTAGCCGCCCCGGGCGGCGAAGACGGCCCGCACCCCCGGGTCGGTCAGGGCGTCGTTCAGGTCCGACAGCCGTTGCGCGTCGGTGCCGGCGAGGTAGCCGTGCCGGGCGTACACGTGCTCGCCCAGCTCCACCCGCAGGCCCCAGCCGGTCAGGATCTCGATGCCCCGGGCCATCAGGGCCGGGTTCGGGGTGCCGCCGGGCGACACCACCCGGACCCGGTCGCCGGGGGCCAGCGCCCGGGCCCGGACCGGGGTACGGTTCCCACGCGGTGCCGCCTGTGCCGGCCCGACGGCGGTGCCGGCCAGTGCGGCGCCACTGCCCAGCACCGTGCCACCGGCCGCGACCGCCCCTGCGCGGAGCATGTTCCGGCGGGACAGCGCCGCACCGCCGGGTCTCGGAAGCCTCGTGTCGACGAACTCGGGATCTCGCATCGGCGTCCTCTCCGTCGAGACGGGACCGGCGTCCGTCCCCGGTACCCGTCGAATGGCACCGATGCTATTGATCGTCCACAAGCGATCCCTCCGCTCGCTGCCCCGGCCGGGGCAGGCACCCCGGTCAGCCGTAGGCCGGTCAGTGGCATGCCCTACCGGTCAGCGACCCGCCGTATCCGTCGGCGGCACCACTCCCCCGCCCCGCGGGCGACCCGCCGGTACGGGTCGGCACGGCCGCCGAATTTCCCCCTTCCGGTACCGGACCGGACAGGCCGAGGAGCTTCTTCCCGCGTTCGGCACCGGTGCCGCCCCGGCCCTGCCTAGGCTGGCGTCGACAGGATGGCCACGCTTCTCGTGCGGACGTAGGGGGCTGCCGTGACGAATGTTGTCCGGCGTCCCACTCCGGCCGACCCGACCCCCGGGCTGGTGACGAGCGCCAACGCCCCGAGTTCGGTGGTGCGTACCCAGCCGCCGGAGTTGGGTCCGGACGCGGTCGCGGTGGTGGAGGGCCGGTCGTTCATGGTGAGCAACGCCGCCGGGGACGTACCGGTGGGCACCATCGGCGGGCTGGTGCACGACGACACCCGGCTGCTCAGCCAGTGGGAGCTGACCCTGGGCGGGGCGCCGCTGCTGATCCTCAGCTCGGGGCTGGTCGACGACGACTCGGCGGCCTTCTTCCTGACCAACTCGGATTTGCCGCACGTGCCGACCAACAGCGTCGGGGTCCGCCGGCAGCGGTTCATCAGCGACGCGATGCAGGAGCGGATCGAGCTGGAGTGCTTCGCCAACGACCTGCAGTCGGTGCAGCTCCGGCTGCGGGTCGGCACCGACTTCGCGGACCTGTTCGAGATCAAGCAACGGGTACGCGACCGCTCGGCGAGCATCACCCGGGACTACTCGACCGACGGCTCCCGGCTCTGCTTCACCTACCGCAACGCGGACTTCACTGCCGTCACCGACATCCGGGTGTCGCCGCCGGCCGACCGGGTGGAGGAGAACGACCTGATCTGGGACCTGAGCCTGGAACCGGGGCTCAAGTGGCAGGCTGAGCTGTCGGTGGCGCTGCCCCGCCGGCCGACCGAGCTGCCCTCGCTGCACCGCCGCTTCGGTCAGGGCTTCGACCTGGTGGGCGAGGATCCCACGCACACCTGGCGGGACGAGTGTCCCTCGCAGGATCTCGACTCCGACCTGCTGAGCCGGGTGATGGAGAAGTCCAAGATGGACCTGGTGGCGCTGCGGATCGAGCAGACCATCGGTGGCGAGACGATCGTGCTGCCGGCCGCCGGCCTGCCCTGGTTCCTCACCGTCTTCGGCCGCGACTCGCTGGTCACGGCGTACCAGTCGCTGTCCTTCGGGCCACGGCTCGCCCGGGGCACCATCCGGTCGCTCGCCAACTACCAGGGCACCAAGCTCGACGACTTCCGGGACGAGGAGCCGGGGAAGATCCTGCACGAGGTACGCAGCGGCGAGCTGACCCGGACCGGCGAGAAGCCGCACAACCCCTACTACGGGACCTCCGACGCCACCCAGCTCTGGCTGATCCTGCTCTCCGAGTACTGGCGCTGGACGTTGGACGAGGACTTCGTCCGGCGCTTCCGGGACAACGTGCACGCCGCGCTGGGTTGGATCGACCGCTACGGCGACCTCGACGAGGACGGGTACGTCGAGTACGCCACCCGCTCGCCGCAGGGGCTGGGCAACCACTCCTGGCGGGACTCCCCCGACGGCATCGCCTGCTCCGACGGCTCGATTCCGGTGCTGCCGATCGCGACCTGTGAGATCCAGGGCTACACCTACGACGCGAAACTCCGGGTCGCCGAACTCGCCGACGGCCCGCTGCGGGATCCGGAGCTGGCCGAGCGGCTGCGCGCCGAGGCGTACCAGCTCCGGGAGCGGTTCAACCGGGACTTCTGGATCGACGACCGGGGCGGCTACTACGCGGTCGGCCTCGACGGGGACAAGCGGCCGATCGACTCGATGACCTCCAACATGGGGCAACTGCTCTGGAGCGGCATCGTGCCGCCGGATCGGGCCCGGGTGCTCGCCGGCCAACTCCTCTCCACGCACATGTTCTCCGGCTGGGGCATCCGGACCACCTCCACCAGCGACCGGTGCTACAACCCGATCGGCTACCACAGCGGCACGGTCTGGCCGCACGACAACTCGCTGATCGCGCACGGGCTGGCCCGGTACGGGTTCCGCGACGAGGCGGCCCGGGTGATCGTGGCGATGCTGGAGGCGGCGGACTTCTCCGCCCACCGGCTGCCGGAGGCGTTCGCCGGGTACGACCGCTCGTACGGGCGCAAGCCGGTGCCGTACCCGACCGCGTGCACCCCGCAGGCCTGGGCCAGCGCGGCGCCGCTGCTGTTCGTCCGTACCCTGCTCGGCCTGGACGTCCGCGACGGTCAGTTGCTGATCGACCCGCACCTTCCGGCGGACTTCGGCCGGATCAGGTTCGGCCGGTTGCAGGCCTTCGGCAAGCGCTGGGACCTGGAGGCGGCCGGCGACCAGGGTCACGTCCACCTCTCCCGGTGACCCGGGCGCACCAGGCGCACCGGGCGCACCGGGGAAGGGCAGATGCGGAGCGTACCTGCGGATCACCGTTCGGTGATGAGAGAGTGACCTCATGACCGGAACGAATGCCCGGGGCGGCCGCGCCGGCCTGCTCGGTGACAAGGTCGCGCTGCTGATGGGCGCTGGTCGCGGCATCGGCGCCGCCGCCGCCCGGCTGTTCGCCCGTGAGGGTGCCAAGGTGGTGCTGGCCGCCCGGACCGAGTCCGAACTCGCCGAGGTGGCCGGGGAGATCCGCGACGCGGGCGGTACCGCGGACTACGTCCTCGCGGACCTGACCGACGGTGCCAGCGTCCAGGCGGCGGTGGAGAGCGTGATCCGGCTGCACGCCCGGCTGGACGTGGCGTTCAACAACGGTGGCATCTCGATCCCGCACACCCCGATGGTGAACGCGACGGAGCGGGACTTCGACCTGGTCACCTCCGTCAACTACCGGGGGCTGTTCCTCTCGATGACCGCGGAGATCCGGGCGATCCGGGCCACCGCCGGCTCGGGGGCGATCGTCAACGTCAGCAGCGTCGGCAGCCTCCGCGGGGCTCCGGGACTGGGCCCGTACGCGGCGACGAAGCGGGCCGTGAACAGCCTCACCGAAACCGCCGCCGTCGAGTACGGTCCGGAGGGCATCCGGGTGAACGCCATCGCCCCGGGCACCACGATGACCGGGGTGATCCGGCAGTGGGCCGACGACGAGCCGGCCGCCGTGGAGCGGTTGAACGAACTCACCCCGCTGCGCCGGGCCGCCGAGCCGGACGAGATCGCCCAGGTCGCCGCCTGGCTGCTCAGTGACCGCGCCTCCTTCGTCACCGGCGTCTGCCTGCCGGTCGACGGCGGCCTCCGCGCCTGACCGCACCCGCCAGGCCCGCCGGCTCAGCCCGCCGCCTCAGCCCGCCGGCTCAGCCCGCCGGCCGCAGGTGGCCGCCGATCTGCTGGTGTCCGTTCAGCGCAGCGGCAGCACGGAGTCGGTGAGCCGGCCACGCGGCCGGTAGACCACGCACATCACCGTCCGGTCGCCATCCGCCCAGGTCTGCTCGGTCGGCAGGACCGGATAGAAGTCGAGGGTTCCGCCGTCGCCGTCCGGCCAGCGCCGGTCGAAGTACCCCCGGCAACCCTGCCAGGCGAAGTCGGCCAGCCCGGCGCGATCCCACGGCCCGTCGACGGCGCGCAGGAAGCCGTACGACTGGTTGTCGGCGCCGGACTCGCAGGGCTCGTACCGGACGACCACCTCGGCGGCCTCCCGGGAGTACACCGGGTCGGAGAAGCACTCGCCGCCCTCGATGTTGAGCAGGCCACCGGTCTGGGCGGTGACGAAGCTGTCCCCCTTGACGATCGGCGGCGCGACCATCGGTTCGATCGCGGCGAGCGCCGCCAGGGTGCCGACGGTGGCGACCACCGCCCAGCGGCGGGACGGCAGTTTCATCGTCGTGCTCCGTACGGTCGGCGATCGGGCGGGCTGCCGGCAGGTGGCGACGCGGGCCGACCTGCCGCCGGCATGGTAGGTGGACCGGGGTGAACGGCCGGTTCCCGGCCGATGGCCGCAGGGTCGCCGCAGGATGAAGCCCGGCACCGGGCACCACATGTTGATCATGAATTAATCCGCTGGTCAGGCCCGTTCACCCGGCGGCCAGTCGACGGTCGACCGCCCGTCGCCCACCTCTGGATGAATGCCCTTGGCCACCGGCTGCGGGCCGGCGGCAGTACCCACTTTCACCCGAAAGGTGATCCCTGTAGTGACTGACGTCAAGAGACCCTGGATCCTGGGCTCCCGGCGGGCCCGGCTCGCCGCCATCGGCGCCGCCGCCATGCTGGTCGGCGGTTTCGCGGTCAGCCCGGTGGCGTTCGGTGACGCCGCTCCGGGCAAGTACCCGGCCGCCGAGATCCACCGGCCGTCCCCGATGCCCGACCGCATCATCCTCACCCCGACCACCACCCCGGCCATCTCACAGCGGGTGACCTGGCGGGCCGAGACCACCCCCGAGTGGGCCCAGGCCGAGATCCTGGAGGCGCCCGCCGCGCTCGGCCAGGTGACGCCCGCCGCCGGCACGGTCTCGGTGGTCAAGGCGATGTCGACCAAGTCGGTCAACACCTCCCTCGGGTACGCCTCGACCTACCACACCGTGGAGTTCGCCGGCCTCAAGCCGGGCACCCGGTACACCTACCGGGTCGGCGACGGCACCAACTGGAGCGCCTGGACCGACTTCACCACGGCGACCGCGGACGCCAAGCCGTTCTCGTTCATCTACTACGGCGACGCGCAGAACTACCTCGACTCGGCGCTGCCCCGGGTGTTCCGGCAGGCGTTCGCGGACCGTCCGCAGGCCAAGCTGATCGTCAACGCCGGTGACCTCATCGACTCCGCGAACAGCGAGGAGCAGTGGGGGCAGTGGTACCAGGCAGGCGGCTTCATCGACAGCCAGATCAACAACATCTCGATCCCCGGTAACCACGAGTACAGCGGCAGCGCGCTCTCGTCGTTCTGGACGCCGCAGTTCCCGTACCCCGACAACGGGCCGGCGGGCTGGCCGGCGGAGCTGGCCAAGACCGCGTACACCGTCGACTACCAGGGTGTCCGGTTCATCGGCCTGAACACCAACGTGCAGGGCATCCCGGACGTGATGGCCGCGCAGACGGCGTGGCTGGAGGGGCTGCTCAAGAACAACCCGAACAAGTGGACCGTGGTCACCTTCCACCACCCGGTCTACTCCACGGCGGAGGGCCGGAACAACCCGGTGGTCCGGGCACAGTGGGGCCCGCTGTTCGAGAAGTACGGCGTCGACCTGGTGCTCCAGGGCCACGACCACACGTACGGCCGGGGCAGCGTGACCTCGTCGCGCCGGTCGCTTACCGTGCACGACAGCACCGTCTACGCGGTGTCGGTCTCCGGCGGCAAGATGTACGACGTCGACGGCTCGGTCTGGACCGACAACAACGCCGACATCATGAGCCAGGCCGAGGACAAGCAGCTCTACCAGCTCATCGATGTCACCGGCGACAGCATCCGGTACGAGGCCCGGTACGCCAACGGCCAGCACCACGACGGAGTCGTGATCCGGAAGAACGCGGCCGGCGAGCGTACCGTCAACGAGCTGCGCACCCCGGAGAACACCGTCGGCGAGCAGGCCAGGGTCAACAGGACCATCGTCGAGGCCAAGGGCAAGGTCAGGGTCAACGCCTACGGCTACGACCCCGGCGAGGAGGTCACCGTCTACCTGCGCAACGCCAAGGACGGCGCGGGCAGGAAGGGTGTCTTCATCGGCTACAGGAAGGCCGACGAGCTGGGTCGACTCGAGTACAGCTTCGCGCTGCCGCCGTCGGCGAAGAAGAACAGCAGCCAGGTGGTCTACCTGGAGAGCGAGAACCAGCAGATCACCACTCCGGCCATCACCGTGACGAAGTAGTTCCCGCCCGGCCCGGACCGTCGCCGCGTGGCGGTGGTCCGGGCCCGGTTCGTACGTCAGGAGACTCCTTGAACGCCCGCTTCCCGTCGCCGGCCGTCGCGCTCGGCCTGACCGGCCTGGCCGTGCTCGCCGCGCTCGCCGTCCCGGCCACCCCGGCCGCCGCGCACCCGTTCGGCCCGCCCTCCACCGCACGGATCAGCGTGCACGGCTCCCGCGTCGACATCGCCTGGCTCGCCGCCGAGGACGACTGGGTGGCGCTCGGCCAGTCCCTCGGCGCCTTCGAGGACCCGGCGCTCGGCGCCGTCGCGACCGACCTGACCGGGGAGCAGAAGCTCCAGCGCTCGCCCCGGGTGCACGACTACCTGCTGGAGCGGATCGCGGTGCGGCAGGGCGGCGTCCCGTGCCCGGGCCGGCTCGACACCCTCGACCGGCTGCTCGACGAGGGCGCCCGGCTCGTCTTCGACTGCCCGGCGGAGGTGGTCGACCTCGACGTCACCGTCGGCGCGCTGACCGACCTCAACGAGGCGTACCGGACGATGCTCACCAGCCAGACCCCGGCGGCGCCGGACCGGACGCTCTTCACCGCCGCCGAGCAGACCCGTCGGGTACGGTTCACGCCCGGCGCGGGCGGGCTGCCGACCAGCACCGTAACCACCCTGGCCGGTGTCGCCGCCGCCCTGCTCGTCGGGGTCGCCGGGCTGGTCGCGGTACGGCTGCGTCGGCGCGCCCGGAGCCGGTCGTGACCGGTTTCGAGGGCCGGTTGGTCGCCCTCTTCGACGGCCGGGGAGTCTTCTGGCTCGCCCTGGTGGTGGCGCTCGGGGTCGGCGCCGCCCACGCGGTCGCCCCGGGCCACGGCAAGAGCGTGACGGCGGCGTACCTGGTCGGCACCCGGGGACGCTATCGCGACGCCGTCCGGCTCGGCGTGATCGTGGCGGCGATGCACACCCTCTCGGTCCTGGTGCTGGCGCTCGCCTGGGTGGGACTCAGCGGCGCCGCGAGCCTCGGCACCAAGACACTGACGGCGTGGATGCAGGTGGCGGCCGGACTGCTGGTGATCGGCGTCGGCGCACACCTGAGCTGGCGACACCTGCGCGGCGGCGGTATGCCGCACAGCCACGGCCACGGCCACAGCCACGACCACAGCCACAGTCAGGTCCTCGTCGGGCACGGGCACGGAACCGTCCCGGCACCCGATCATGCGCACGGGCACGGGCACGGGCACGGGCACGGGCACGGGCATCGGCACGACGTACCGGCGCCGACCGATCCGTGGTCCCGGCGCGGGCTGACCCTGCTGGCGCTCTCCGGCGGGCTGCTGCCCTCGCCCTCCGCGTTCCTGGTGCTGGTCAGCGGCCTGCTGACCGGTCGGGCCCTGGACGCACTCGTCCTGGTGCTCGCGTTCGGCATCGGGATGGCCGGCACCCTGACCGGGGTCGGAGTGCTCACCATCCGCGGCGTCGCACTGCTGACCGGTACGGTCCGGCGCTGGCCGGTGGCGGCGACCGCCGCAGCCTGGCTGCCGGCGGTCGCCGGGATCGCGGTGGGTCTCGGCGGCTGCCTCTACCTGGTCGCCGCCCTCTCGGTGCTGACCGGCTGATCCGACGTGTACGCCGCACTTCCGCCGGCGATCGCGCTCTGGGACGCCGGTGGCCGGGTGCGCGCCTTTCCGGGTACCGGCGCACGCCGGTACGCGAGGTCGACGTCGCCAGCGTGACCACCGACGGGCGGTCGGACGGCCGGATCACGGTTGTGCGAGCGGGCGGCGGACCGCGCCGGGACAGGTCACCCGGCCGCGTGCGCGAGGATGGCGGCGGCCAACTCCTCGTGCACCTCGGGCGGCAGCGTGTGTCCCATGCCCGCCACGACCATCAGCCGGGCATCCGGGATCTGCTCGGCGATGACCGCGCCGTGGCCCGGTTTGACCGGCTCGTGGCTGCCCTCGATGACCAGCGTGGGCGCCTTCACCTGGTCCAGCACCCCCACCGGCTCGAAGTCGGGATTGGCCATCGCGGCCAGCCGGTGGTTGGCCACTGCCGACAGGTCGCGGGCCCGGTCGTAGATCCGCTCCTGTAGCAGGCGCGCCGCGTCCTCGTCGAACGGCAGTCCGGTGCCGTGCAGTACCCGTTGCTCGGCGATCATGCCGTCGATCCGCGCGCGCCGGTCCTCCGGCGGCGGGGCGGCCATCAGCGCGCGGTAGAAGGCCACGAACTCCGGCGCCGGCCCGGGCAGGCTCCCCGCCGGCTGCGGTTGCCCGGTCAGGGCCCGGACGAGCACCTGGCCCTCGCCGCCGCCGAGTGGCGAGGAAGCGATGACGGTCAGCGACCGTACCCGCTCCGGCCGCTCCACGGCGACGAGTTGGCCGAGCAGCCCGCCCGCCGAGTGGCCGACCAGGTGCGCGCTCTCCACGCCGTGGGCGTCCATGACCCGGTACACGTCGTTCTTGATGTCGTCCCAGGTGTACGGCTCCGCCGCGAAGTCGACGGTGCCGGACATGCCGGTATCACGGTGGTCGTACCGGATCACCCGGCGGCCTCCGGCGGTCAGGCGGCCGACGAACTCGTCCTGCCACAGGATGCCCTGGGACATCGAGCCCATGATCAACAGGATCGGCGCGTCCGTCTCGGCGCCGAACTCCTCGCTCCAGATGTTTACGTCATGCATGCTCACAGCATGTCGTCTTCCGCTACGGGCGCCTTCTGTAGAACTACTAGTCGCACCAGGTCCGTACGGGAGCTGATGCCCAGCTTCGGATAGATCTTGTACAGGTGGTACTCGACCGTACGCGGGCTGAGGAAGAGCGCAGCGGCGATCTGCTTGCTCGACAGCCCGTCGGCGACCAGGTCCGCGATGCGCAGCTCCTGCGGCGTCAGCACGTCGAGCACGGCCGAGGGCGGGGCCTGCCCGCTCTCGCCCGCCGCCCGCAGTTCGTCCTGCGCGCGCCGCGCCCACGGTCGCGCGCCCGCCCGTTCGAACGTCTCCCACGCCATCCGCAGGTGCGCCCGCGCCTCGGTTGGTCGCTGCGCGCGACGCAGGCGTTCACCGAGCAGCAGAGCCGTCCTGGCCGCCTCGAACGGGTTGGTGTGCAGCCGTAGCGCCTCGCCGAAGGCGTCCTCGGACGAGGTGGCCAGGCCCCGGCAGCGGGCCAGCAGCGCGCGTGACTCGGGAGTCGCGGCGTGCGCCGACCACCGCTCGTACCCGGCCAGCGCCGCCCGCGCGCCCGCCTCGTCACCCGCGCCGACGGCGGCCTCGACGCGGTCCGGCGCCGTCCGCCACACCACTGTCGGATGCCCGGCACCCGGCCCCGCCGCGGCGATGGCGGTGAAACGGTCGTGTGCCGCGGCGTAGCGGCCCAGGCAGAGGTCGAGCAGCGCCAGCGCGTACGCGGCCACTCCCGCGCGCAGACCCACCCGGTGCGGGATGGCGATGGCCAGCGCCTCCCGGGCATGCCGGTCGCAGGATTCCTCCTCGCCACGCAGCGCCGCCAGTACCGCCAGGTTGGCCAGGTGCGCGGCGACCGTGTTGTCGTACCCGGCCTCCCGGGCCAGCGTCAGGCCCTCCTCGGAGATGGCCTGACTGCGTGCGAGCTGCCCGGCGATGCGCTCGGCCGTTGCCACGAACTCCAGTACGACGGGAAGCTGCCCGGTCATTCCCGACGTCCTGGCCACCTGTCCGGCCCGGGTGGCCAGCTCGGTAGCCAGGTCCGACTCCCCCAGGTAGCTGGCCGCGGCCGTCGCCCACAGGTACCCCGCCGCGTCCTCCAGTTCGCCGACCCGCGCCAGCGCCCGCCGCAGCAGGCCCGGCCCGGCGGCATCGCCGTCCAGCGTCAGCCCGATCCCGGCCACCGCGTCCCGCAGGAAGCCCTCGGGGTGCGCCGCTGCCCTCCGGCCGAGCTGCACGATCGCCGACGTGTCGCCGACGTACGAAGCCGCCTCCGTGGCGTCCGCCAGCATGTCCAGACTCTCACCAGCCGCCAGGATCCGTACGGCTTCGGCGGCGTTGCCCGAGTTCAGCTCGAACCGGCCCCGAAGCTGGGCGATCTCCATGGCGAGGACGGCGTCCCCGCCGGCCTGCTCGCGCGCCTCGGCCAGCAGCGACTCCGCCTGGCCCGCGCGACCGCCGAGCCAGGCCGCGACGGCGGCGTCCTTCAGCCGGGCGGCACGGGCGCGCGGCTCGGGGGTCAGCTCGGCGGCTCTGGCGAGGGCCGTGGCGGCGCTGCCGTACCCGCCGCGGTCGCGCGCCCGATCCGCCGCGACCACCAGTGCGGCGGCGGCCCGCTCGTCCCGGCCCAGGGCGGCTCCGGCCAGGTGCCAGGCGCGACGGTCACTCTCGGTCAGCTCCGCGAGTACGGCGTGCACCCGGCGGACGTCGGCGGGAGCGGCCTCCTCGTGCACCGCGGACCGGATGAGCGGGTGCCGGAAGCGCACGCTCGTGCCCGACATCCCGGCCAGCCCGGTCGCCTCCAGCTCAGCCAACGCCGCCCGCGCGGCCCACGCCTCCGTTTCGCCGGACCGCAGCGCTTCCTCGGCGAACAACCGGTCGGCGGCGCGCAGGATCTGATCGAGGTCGGCCTCCACGGCGGCGATCAGGGCGACCAGCCGAGCGGGGCCGGACAACGCGGCCACCCGGTCACCGAAGAGTCGGGCGCCGCCGGGCAGCGGGTCGGGCAGCGGTTCGCGCCCGGCAAGCTGCGCGGACGTCAGGCGGGCGGCTATCTCACCCAGGGCGAGCGGGTTCCCGCCGGTCAGCGTGCCGAGTTCCCGCGCCACCCGGGCGGGCAGCAGGCCGTAGCGGGACTCCAGCAGCTCGGCCGCTGCGGGCTCGGGCAGGCCGGGTACGTCCACGGTCAGCGGCACGCCCCTGACCGGAACGTCGCCGCGCACGGCGAACAACATCGCGATCCGTTCCGTCCCCAGCCGCCTCGCGGCGAACAGCAGCGCGTCGGCCGAGGCCCGGTCGACCCACTGGAAGTCGTCGACCACGCAGATCAGCCCGTCCGGCGCGGCGGCCTCGGCCAGCAGCGAGAGGACGCCCGCGCCAAGGAGGAACCGGTCCCCGACACCGCCTGCGGCTAGGCCCAGGGCCGCGCTCACCGCGTCGCGCTGCGGTTCGGGCAGCGCGTCGAGGGAGTCGGCCACCGGCCACAGCACCTGGTGCAGCGCCGCGAACGCGAGGTCGGACTCGGGCTCGATCCCGGTGGTCCGCAGCACGCGCATCGCGCCAGCTCGCGCGGCCGCCGCGTCGAGCAGGGCGGTCTTGCCCACGCCCGCCTCGCCCCGCAACACCACCGCGCCGCCGGAGCCGTCGCGAGCCCGCACGATCACCTCGTCGAGCCTGCTCAGCTCGGCAGATCTTCCGTAAAGCACAAGCACCCACTGTAGGACCCGCAGGTCAGCTCGCCTCGGCGCGACCGTGGCGACCGGCTCGTGATGGTGACGGGTCCACGCCCGCACCGGTGCGCCGTCGCCCACCTCGCCGGCCCGTGGGCTCGGTCGCGGACGAGCCGTGCTGGGACGCCCTCGTGGTGAAGGCGTCCCAGCGGGTCGTGCTGGCGGTTACGAGTCGCCGGAGGGCCCGGCGATCGTGGTGCCGGTGCGGACCGGGACGCCGGGGTTGGGGGTGCCGTCGGAGTTCCAGCCGATCTTCTGCGCCCGGGTGGTGCGGGTGGTGCCGCAGCCCTGGCTGGCCGAGGAGTTGGCGTGGTAGACGATCCAGGTCTCCGCGCCATCCGGTGACCTGGTGAAGGAGGCGTGGCCCGGGCCGTAGACGCCGTTGGCGTCGCTGCGCTGGAAGATCGGGGTCGACCGCTTCGTCCACGAGCTGGCCGACATCGGGTCGCCGCCGGTCCAGGTCAGCGTGCCGAGCTTGTAGTCGGGCGTGTTGCAGGAACTCGCCGAGTACGTCAGGAATGTCCTGCCGCCGTTGTACACGGCGTACGGGCCCTCGTTGACCGCGCCGCCCTGCCGCTCCCAGGACAGCGTCGGGGACGAGATCCGTACGCCGTTGCGGGAGACCTGGGTCGGCGACGACATCGGGGCGATGAACAACCCCTGTTCCCCGCCCCGGAACGCGGAGTAGACGAAGTGGTTCACGTAGCCGTTGAACCGGACCACGCTGCCGTCGATCGCCCACCCGTTGTTGGGCTCCAGGTTCAGGATGCCCCGATAGGTGTACGGCCCGAGCGGGTCGGTGCCGTTGCTCTCCAGCACGCCGGTCCGGCGCTCGCCCTGGCCCGGGGAGGCCTCGGCGGAGAAGTAGATGTACCACCGGTTGTCGATCCACTGGATGTCCGGCGCCCACATCGTGCAGCAGCCGGGCCCGGGGGCGAGGGTGAACACCGTCCGCTCGGGCGCGTTCTTCAACCCGGCCATCGTGGAGGAGGTGCGCATGACGATTCGCGAGGACCAGGTCGTGGCGATGTAGTACCAGTTGCCGTTGGTGTAGACGATCGACGGGTCCGCGCTGTTGGGCGCCCCGACGAGGGGGTTGGTGAACGACGGTCCGGGCGCGGCGAGCGCCGGGGAGGCGGGGACGGTCGCGCCCAGGGCCGACACGAGCACGGCGACGACGGCGGTGGTCAGCAGCCGTCGCGCCGTCTTCCGTCTGTGGATCGTGATCATCGCGGTTCCTTCCTTGGGGCCTGCGTCCAGGAACGAGTGGGCTGCCGCACCAGACCGACCCGGGCGCGCGCTGACGGTGTCTCCACCGACGGTCGACGTGCCCGGTGACTGCCACGGGTCAGCCTACTGTGAGCGCTCACATGGATTCATGTCAAGGTTTCGATTCTCTGTCTTACCGGTTACCCGAGGAGTCTCAGCAGGTAAAACGTATGACGACCGCTTCGGTTAGCGACGGACGTCGGCGGCATCTGGACCGACCTTTGTGAACGCTCACACGAAATTCTGATCCGCCGGCCGGAACCATGTCGCCCGTCGGGCGGCCGCGACCGTGCCAGCGGCAGGACGAGTCGGCCCGATTCCGGGTCGACGGCGCCGCGCGGTCGCCTACGCTGCCGCACGGGGACAGTTGTAACCGGGGGGAAGCACCGATGGCGCAGACGCAGCGGGTGGCCGTACTCGGGCTGGGCGGCATGGGTCAGCCGATGGCGGCCAACCTCGTCCGGGCCGGCCTGCCGACCGTCGTCTGGAACCGCCGGCCGGGACCGGCCCAGCACCTCGGCGAGCAGGGGGCCGAGGTCGCCGACAGCCCCGCCGACGCGGCACGCGGGGCCGACGTGGTGATCACGATGGTGACGGACGCGGACGCCGTCCGATCCGTCGCGATCGACCAGGGCATGCTGGCCGCGATGGCCGAGGGCGCGATCTGGGCCCAGATGAGCACCATCGGAGTCTCCGACACCGAGCGGATCGCCGGGCTGGTCCGCGAGCAGCGTCCGGACGTGATCCTGCTGGACGCACCGGTGGCCGGCAGCCGTGGCCCGGCGCAGCGGCGTCAACTGGTGGTCCTCGCCTCCGGCCCGGAGCCGGCCCGGGAGCGGATCGCCCCGGTCTTCGACGCGCTCGGGCAGCGGACCGTCTGGGCCGGCCCGGTCGGCGCCGGCTCCCGGCTCAAGCTGGTCAACAACATGCTGCTCGCCTTCCTGGCCGAGGGAATCGCCGAAGCGTTGGCGCTCGGACACTCTCTCGGCCTGGACCGGGCGGCGGTGCTCGGCGCGTTACAGGGCAGCCCGCTGGTCTCGCCCTGGGCGGCGGAGAAGCTCGAACGGATCGGCCGGGACGAGTACTCGGCGCAGTACTCGCTCTCCCTCGGGCTCAAGGACGTCAACCTGGCGCTCCACGAGGTCGACATCGACCGGTTCCCGGTGGCGAACAGCCTGGCCGCACAGTGGCAGCGGGCCGTCGAGCACGGGCTCGGCGACGAGGACGTCACGGTACTGGCCCGGGCACTCCAGCACTGAGCGGCCGCCACGATCCGCTGCCGGGCACTGCCTCCGGGCGGGTCCACCCTCCGCTCGGCAGGTGGTGCCGATGGCATCGATTCGTGTCTTGACGCTCTACAGGGGTGACTCTAGGTTTACCCGGATGTAACAGCCGACTTCCGGAACTGTCGCGATCCATCGTGTTCACGCGTCGCCTCCGGCGGTACTGAATGGGGTGGGCCGGCTTGTCGTGGTGGGAACGGATACGGCGGGACCGCGTCCTGCTGCTCGCCGCACTTCCCGGGGTCGCGCTCCTGCTGACGTTCCACTATCTACCGTGGCTCGGCAACGTCATCGCGTTCAAGGACTACCAGCCGTACGTCGGGATTCTCGACAGCCCGTGGACCGGGCTGGCGAACTTCCAGATCATCGTCAACGGCGACCCGGCATTCCTGAACGCGCTGACCAACACCCTGATCATCACCCTGCTCCAGGTGCTGGTCGTCTTCCCCGCCCCGATCGCCCTCGCGCTGCTGCTGGACAGCCTGATGTCCGAGCGGCTCAAGCGGACCGTGCAGAGCGTCCTCTATCTGCCGCACTTCCTCTCCTGGGTCATCGTGGTGGCGATCTTCATGCAGCTGCTCGGCGACGGCGGCCTGCTCAACAACTTCCTCCGGGACCACGACCTCGGCACGGTCAGCATCGTCAGCAATCCGGACGCCTTCTTCGCCCTGGTCACCGGCCAGGTGCTCTGGAAGGACGCCGGCTGGGCGACGATCCTCTTCCTGGCCGCACTGTCCCGGATCGACGGCACGCTCTACGAGGCGTCCGCGGTGGACGGTGCGACCCGCTGGCGGCAACTGTGGCACATCACCCTGCCCGGCCTGCGCGGGCTGATCGTGCTGCTGCTGATCCTGCGGCTCGGTGACGCGCTCACCGTCGGCTTCGAGCAGATCGTGCTCCAGCAGGCGGCGGTCGGAGCGGACGCCAGCGAGGTGCTCGACACGTACGTCTACAACAACGGCATCCTCGCCGGTGACTGGGGAGTCAGCGCCGCCGTCGGGCTGGTCAAGGGCATGGTCGGGCTGCTCCTGGTGCTCGGTGCCAACCGGCTCGCGCACCGCTTCGGAGAGCAGGGGGTCTACCAGCGATGAGCAACCGGGCCACCACCGCGGGTGTCCCCGCCGCGTCCCGGCCGGTACGCGCGTTGAAGGGCGTCGTGCTGGCGGTCTGCTGTGCGGCGGTGGTCGTACCCTTCCTGGGGATCGTCTCGACCAGCCTCGCCACGCACGAGCAGATCACCCGGGACGGCGGTTTCGTGCTCGTCCCGGACGAGGTCAGCTTCGCCGCGTACTCCGCGATCCTCTCCGGTGGGGTGGTGACCCGGGCGACCCTGGTCAGCGTCTTCGTCACCGTCGCCGGTACGGCGTTGAGCATGGCCACCACGATCCTGCTGGCGTACGGCCTCAGCCGTCCCCGGTCGGTGGCGCACCGGCCGCTGCTGATGGTCGTGCTCTTCGCCCTGCTCTTCGCCCCGGGAATCATCCCGAGCTATCTGGTGGTGAAGAGTCTCGGGTTGCTGGACAGCTACTGGGCGCTGATCCTGCCGGTCGCGGTCAACGCGTTCAACGTGATCATCCTGCGGGCCTTCTTCATGGACCTGCCCAGGGAGGTGATCGACAGTGCCCGGATGGACGGTGCCGGTGACGTCGCCATCCTGTTCCGGATCGTCCTGCCGCTGAGCAGGGCCGTGCTGGCGGTCATCGGCCTCTTCTACGCGGTGGCGTACTGGAACGCGTTCTTCAGCGCCCTGCTCTACCTGAACGACACCGCGAAGTGGCCGTTGCAGCTCGTGCTGCGGACGTACGTGGTCAACCAGACCCAGCTCGGCGTCGACCAGCTCGGCGCGGCCGGCGCGGCGCTGCCGCCCCAGGAGGCGATCCAGATGGCCATCCTGGTGCTCTCCATCGTCCCTGTCCTCGTCGTCTATCCCTTCGTGCAGCGGCATTTCACGAAGGGTGTGCTGATCGGCGCGGTCAAGGGCTGAAAAACCGCTCCTCCTCCCCCGATTCCCGCAGGCGTTACGCCAAGGAGCAACGATGACCAGTCAACCGGCGATTGGACGCCGACAATTTCTCACCGGCGCGCTCGGTACCGCCGCCATGGTCGCCACCCCCGGCCTGCTCGCCGGCTGCGGCGAGGGCGGCACCGCCACCGGCGGCGACCGGAACAGGGCCAGCGGCTCGGCCAGACTGCCGAACTACCTTCCGTACACCGGGGTCACCCCGGACCTGAAGGGCAACCGGCAGGGTCTGCTGGACGCCTTCCTGAAGTATCCGGAGCCGCCGGTGAAGGCGACCGACGGTCCGCCCGGCGACGGCGGCGAGTTCTCCGCCTTCGTCCTGACCAACTCGCCGGTGCCGCCGGCGGTCGGACAGAACCCGTTCTGGCAGGAGATGAACCGCCGGCTCGGCGTGGACCTGCGGTTGACCATCGTGCCGAACCCGGACATGCCGACCAAGTTCGCCACCCTGGTCGCCGGGGACGACCTGCCGGACGTCATCGTGCCGGCGCTGTTCACCCCGAACGGGCTCCCCGCCGGTACCGCCAACCTGCCGGCCTGGCTCGCCGCCAAGTGCCAGGACCTCAGCCCGTACCTCTCCGGCGAAGCGGTGCAGGAGTACCCGTTCCTGGCCAACCTGCCCACCGAGGCGTGGCGGGACTGCCGTTACAACGGCGGCATCTACGGCCTGCCGGTACCCCGAGGCATCGGCGGCACCCTGCTGATGCGCCGGGACGACCTGTTCAAGCAGCTCGGCGCCGACCTCCAGCCGGGCAGCTTCGCCGAGTTCCGGGACGTCTGCCGCAAGGTCACCGACGCCCGGGCGAACCGCTGGGCGCTGGCCCAGGCACCGCTCGACTTCGTCCGGCAGATGCTCGGCAACCCGTGGCGGTGGAAGCTGGAGGGCGGCGGGCTGGTCAGCGCGTACGAGAGCGAGGAGTTCACCCAGGCGCTCGCCGACACCGCCCGGCTGGTCAAGGACGGCGTGGTGCATCCGGACAGCTTCACCAACAACGCGCCGACGAAGAAGTGGTTCAACGCGGGCAGCGCGCTGATGATCACGGACCGGTACACCGCCTGGCCGCAGTTCTACGCGGAGAACATCGCCGGGCCGGATTTCGACATCGGCGGGATGCGGCCGCCCCTGCACGGCGGCGGCGGGTTCGCGGCCACCTGGCAGGCTCCGGCGACCAACAACTTCACCGCGTTCAAGAAGGCCGACGAGGGGCGGATCCGGGCGCTGCTGAAGGTCTGCAACTGGCTGGCCGCGCCGTTCGGCACCGAGGAGTGGCTGCTGCGCCGGTACGGCGTCGCCGGGGTGCACTACCGGATGACCGGCGGCGGGCCGGAGCTGACCCAGGCCGGGGTGACCCAGACGGTACTCGGGATCCGCTACATCGTGGACGCCCCCGACGTGATCTTCGTACCCGGTGAGGCGGCGGCCACCCGGAAGTCGTACGAGTACCAGAAGTCGATCATCCCGACCGCGGTCAAGGACCCGACCCTCGGGCTCTTCTCCGACGCCTGGTCCCGGCGGTCCGGGCAGCTCGGCACGATCGTCAACGACGCCCAGATGGACATCCTCAGCGGGCGCAAGCCCGTCTCGGCCTGGGGCGAGGTCGTCAAGCAGTGGCGCAGCACCGGCGGCGACAAGGTGCGGGGCGAGTTCGAGGAGGCGATCGCCAACAGCAGCGACTAGGGTCGGCGAAGCGGTGGTCAGGGGTTGACCGGGCGGTCGCGCAGAGCCCGTCGGACGAGCACCGGAAGCAGCGCCGCGGCGATCAGGAAGATCGCGGCGACGAGGAGCCAGCCGACGGTGCCGTACGTGCCGACGGCGAGGGTGAACAGGGCGGGTCCGAAGATCTGCACCGTCGCCGTGGCCGCCTCGGCCAACCCCTGGTACGCGCCGAGTGCCCGCTCCCGGGCCAGCCCCAGCGACAGGGTCCAGCTCGACGCGACGTACCCGAGTTCACCGGCGAGGTGCGCCACCGCCGCGACCACCACGACGGCGACCGCCACCGGTCCGGCCCCGCCGGCCGTGGTGGCCAGCAGCAGGCAGCTCGCCGCCAGCGCGACGCCCGAGCAGACGGCCGTCCGGGTGGCCGAGGCCGGTGTGCGGGCGAGCCGGGTCGCCGGCACCTGTCCGACGGCGATGCCGACGGAGCTGATCACCACCACGATGCCGCTGAGCGCGAGCGGCAGTCGGGTCGACTCCGCGATCCAGATCGGCAGCCCGGTGGAGAGCATCGCCCAGCAGAGCGAGAAGAGCGCGACGGCGGTGCTGACGCCGACGTACGGCAGGTCGCCGACGGCGGCCCGGACGTTCGCCCGGACCGGACGGGTCGGGCCGCCGGCCCGTCGGCCGGGGACGGTGGCGGCGACGATCCCGAAGACCGCGAAGGTGACCGCGTTGACGGCGATGGCGGCCGTGTAGCCGACGGGTCGGTCCACCGCGAGTACGGCGGCGCCGAGACCGGCACCGGCGGCGTACCCGACGTGCTGGGCGACCCGTTGCCGGGCCAGTTCCCGCACCCGTGCCCGGTTGTCGCGCACCAGCGCCGCCACCAGGGCGGTACGGACCGCGCTGCCGCCGTTGGCGAGCGCCACGAAGGCGACGGTGACGACGAGGAAGCTCCAGACCCCGTCCACCAGGAGGTAGCCGGCCATGCCGACGGTCCGGACCGCCGCGATCGCCACCAGTACCCGGCGCGGGTCGTGCCGGTCGGCGAGGGCGCCGAGCGGTACGGCCGCCGCGAGGCCGAAGGCGGCGGCGACCGCCATGCCGACGCCGACGGTCCCGGTGGGGATCCCGACGATCCGGGTGAGATAGAGCGCCCAGATGGTGAACCACATGCCGTCGCCGAGCGCCGCGACGCCCCGGCCCCAGAGCAGCCTGCGCAGCCCGCTGGCGGTCACCTCGTCCGTCCCTGGGCCGCTCGCGACCACGGTAGCCGACACGTTAACCACCCTTCAGCCAATCCTGAAAGGTGAAGGTAGCCAGGGTCGAGCTGGCCCGCAACCGGAGTTCAGGAGATCATGAATGGTGTTAGACTGCCGCTACGGAGCGGAGGAGGGGACGCGGCATGACCGGCTGGGTGGATCCCGACGACCCGACGCTGGCCGCCGCCACCTCGCTGGCCCGCGAACTCGCCGACCCGGTCCGGCTGACCGCCCTGCAACTGCTGGCCGTCGAGGGTCCACACACGATGACCCAGCTCGCCGACGCGCTGCGGGTCAGCCCGCCACGGCTCGGCAACCACCTGGCCCGGCTGCGCGCCCGGGGACTGGTCGCCGTGCAGCAGCGCGGCCGGCACGTGGTCTACCGGCTGGCCAGCCCGGACACCGCCGAGGTGCTCACCGCGCTGGCCCGGCACGGCCGCGGGGACATCCCCGGCCCGCGACCCGCCCGGCCGCCGTCGCCGGCCGAGACCGCCCGCACCTGCTACGACCACTGCGCCGGCCGGCTGGGCGTCGCGGTCTTCGCCGCCCTGGTCCGGCGGGGCGCCCTGCTGCCGCCGGACGGGCAGCACGACGAGTTGCGGCTCGGCCCGGACCCGAGCGCCTTTCGTGACCTCGGCGTCGACCTCGACGCCGTACGGCCAGGGCGTCGCAAACTCGCCACCGCCTGCCTCGACCGGAACCACCGGCTGCCGCACCTCGGCGGGGTACTCGGCGCCGAGGTGCTCGACGCGCTCGTCGCCGACGGACTGGTACGCCGCCAGGACGGCGAGCGCGTCCTGACACTCACCGGCAGGGGTGCCCGGAGACTCCCCGCCCTGCTACCCGACTTCCCCGCTCCACCTGCCGACAGCCAGCCCGGGCGCTGACCCACCGACGCGGGCGGCGGCAGCGGACGGCTCGCCGGAGGGTCCGGACACCCCCGTGCGGTGCCCGGACCCCTCCCCCGCCCCGGTGCGGAGCCCGGCTCAGGCGTCCCGGTACCGGAACAGCAGCGCACCGGCGAGCAGGGCGGCACCGGCCCAGACCGCCAGTACGCCAAGCCCGGCCCACGGCCCGATCGGCTGCCGCTCCAGCGCGGTGGTGGCCTGCACGGCCAGCCCGGACGTCATCGGCGCCGCCTTCTCCAGCCGGTGCTGCCACTTCGGGTCGCCGATCAACTGCACCAGCACCGGAGCGCTGAACAGCAGGACGAGTACGGCCACGATCGCCCCGGCAGTGTCCCGCAGCGCCGTGCCGACGCCGACCGCGAGCAGGGCGACCAGGCCGAGGTAGAGCACGGTACCGGTCACGGCGCGCAGCGTCGGCTCGTCGAGCAGCGAGGGCGGCGGATAGCCGTTGGCCGCGCTGAACCCGTTGCCCGGCAGGATCAACCGGCCGACCAGCAGCGAGCCGAGCACCCCCGGCACGGCGGCGGCCAGCACCAGGGCGGTGACCACGCCCGCCTTGGCCGCCAGCACCGCGCCGCGGCGTGGGTTCGCGGCCAGCGTCGTGGCGATCAGGCCGCTGGCGTACTCGTTCGTCACCGCCAGCACGGCGAGCACCACCACCGCGAGCTGAGCCACCCGGACCCCCCACAGGCTGACCCGGGTGGTGTCCTCGAAGCACTCGGCCGGCGACGGGCACCGGGCGGTGTCGACCGCCGACACCGAGAGCGCGCTGAACAGCACTGTGGCGACCACCAGCGCCAGCAGCAGCCAGGCGGTGCTCGGCAGGGTACGCAGCTTCGTCCACTCCGCCCGGGCCGTCACGTCCGCTCCCGGCGACGTACGTCGTGTCCGGTCGCGCATCCCGGCGCTGTCCTGTCCTGCCCGGTCACCCGCCGGCCCGCCGCCCCGTGCCGCCCGGTCATGCGTCCCGCCTCCGGACGAGCCAGCATGCGGCGGCCACCGCCACCGCGACGTATCCGGCGAGCACGGCCAGGCCCAGCCAGGGGCTGTCCGGCAGGCAGCCGGTTTCCGGCAGGCAGACCGTGGAGACGTGCGCGTACCGGGGGTTCGTCTGCTGGATCGAGAAGCCGGCGGAGGGCAGCAGCCGCATCATCCACCGCGCGGCGGTCAGCGGCAGCGCACCGGCGACCATCTGCGGCAGCACCATCAGCAGGACGACCAGGGTGATCGCTCCGGCGCTGCGCCGCAGGATCGCGCCGAGCGCCAGGCTGAAGGCCGCGACCAGGGCCAGCACCAGCGCGGTGCCGACCACCGCCCGGGCCACCGGCCAGTCCGTCAGCGACCGGTCCGGGAAGAGCGGCGGCACGAACCCGCTGTCCCGCTGGCTGGGCTGGGTGACCAGGAACGCGGTGACACAGGTGACGAGGCCGACCAGGAACGTCACCCCGGCCACCACCACGGCTTTCGCCAGCACCACCCGGCTCCGCCGAGGGCTCGCCGCGAACGTCGTCCGGATCATGCCCCGGCGGTACTCGGCGGTGATGAACAGCGCGCCGAGGGCGACGATCGGCATGAGCCCGATCAGCGCCCCGCTCAGGCTCATCCGGGTCAGGTCCTCGTCGACGGCGCGCGGCGCGACGTCACCGGTGCCGGTCACCGTACTGGCCCCGGCGGCGTCCGGCACACCGCTGACCAGGGCGGCCGGCGGGATCGCCGGGCCGTCGAGCCCGGCGGGTGTGTCGGGTCCTTCGGGTCCTTCGGGCGCTTCGGGCGCGACCCGACCGCCGCCGGGCACGCCGGGCTTGCGCTGCTCGGCCATCCCGATCGCCTCGTCGGTCCAGTTCGCCGGCTGCTGCCCGGTGGCCGACCGGACGCCGACGTTGTCGAACCGGGCCGTGCTCCAGGTCGGGGTGGAACTCACCGACGTGCCGTTGAACTGCCGCTCGACCCGGTCCGCGTGCGGTGAGGCGACGAAGATCCCCACCTCGGCCGTGGCCGGCAGTCCGGCCAGTTCGACGCTGCCGACCTCGCGCCAGGCGGTGCCGTCCGTCGACTCGTACCCGGTGACGGTGCCGCCCGCGCGGGTCAGCCGGAGCCACGGCTCACCACCGGTGATACCGCCGGCGGAGTCCACCACGAAGTTGGTCTGCCAGCGGACCCCGTGCCCGGGGGTGTAGAGCATCGCCGCGTACCGGGCGCCGGGGGTGGTGCCGTCCTTGACCATGACGCCGGCCTTGGCCCACGGATGGCGCGGACCCTCGACCGCGGTCAGCCCGCGTACCCGGGCGGTGATCGTGCCGTCACCGGTCAGCGGCTGGTGCACGAACCGGAACGTGTCCATCACCTGCCCGCCGTCCGGCCCGATCGGCGGCGAAGCCGCCGGGCTCGCCTGGAAGGAACTGCTCGACGCGCTCAGCAGCGAGACGAGGATCGTCAGGCCGACCGCCGCCAGCATGATCAGCCCCCACCGGGGTACCGACCGCAGCTTGGTCCACTCGGCCCGGACCAGCCGGCCGAAGCCGACGCCGGGAGCGCCGAGGCGGCTGCCGGAGGTGCCCGGGTCGGTTCCGGGCGGTGCCGTCACGGTCATCTCACGCCTCCCGACCGGTGGCGGCGAACTCGGCCGGACCGGTCGCGGCGGTGAACTCCGCCGCGTTGCCGGTGAGTTCGAGGTACGCCTCCTCCAGCGAGGCCCGGTGCGCGACCACCTCGGAGAAGGCCAGTGCGCGGGCGGTGAGCAGCGCGACGACCCGCTCCGCGGACAGCCCGGAGACGGTGACGGTCTCGGCGTCGATCGCCGCCACCGTGGCCCCGGCGTTGGCGAGCACCTCCATCGCCTCGGCGCGCCGACTGGTACGCAGCGCCACCCGGTCGCCGGAGGCGGCGGCGAGCAGGGCCGCCACGCTGGTGTCGGCGATCAGCCGTCCCCGCCCGATCACCAGCAGGTGGTCGGCGCTGCCCTCCAGCTCGCCCATCAGGTGGCTGGAGACGAGTACGGCCCGCCCCTGGGCGGCCAGCGACCGGAGCAGGCCACGGATCCACCGGATGCCCTCCGGGTCGAGCCCGTTGACCGGCTCGTCGAAGAGCAGCACCGGCGGGTCGCCGAGCAGCGCCGCGGCGATGCCCAGCCGCTGCCGCATGCCGAGGGAGAATCCGCCGGCCCGGCGCCGGGCCGCACCGCCCAGCCCGACCTGCTCGATCACCTCGTCGACCCGCCGGGTCGGCAGGCCGTTCGAGTGCGCCATCCAGAGCAGGTGGTCCCGCGCCCGCCGGCCGGGGTGTACCGCGCCCGCGTCCAGCAACGCGCCGACCTCGCGCAGCGGCGTACGCAGCGAGTGGTAGGGACGTCCGCCGACCAGCGCGGTACCCCCGTCCGGGGCGTCCAGCCCCAGGATCATCCGCATCGTGGTGGACTTGCCGGCACCGTTGGGCCCGACGAAACCGGTGACCCGTCCGGCTGGGACGGTGAACGACAGATCGTGCACGGCGACCGTGGAGCCGTACCGCTTGCGCAGGCCCCGGGCCTCGATGGTTGCTTCCATGCCGCGAGGCTACGGAGACGGCGGCCCGGCGGTCGTCACGCCGCGGAGCAGTCTTCGCCGCCCCCGGCACGGGTGACGGACCGGCTCGGGGTAGCTCCTGCGGGGGAGGCGGCAACGGCCGACCGGGTGGACGCCCGACCCGCCCGGCTCCGGGGACAATGACCTGGTGGGCCAGCCGAGCGTCATGATCGAACGGGCGGTCGCCGCCGGCCGGCGGCTGACCGGGGCGCCCGAGTGGCCGACCGCCGCCGGTCTGCTGCTCGGGCTGCTGGCGATGGTCGAGGTGGCCCTGCGACCGGCCGCTTCCGGGCCGACCGTGTCGATGGCACTGCTGCTCGGCCTCTGCGGAACCGTGCCGCTGGCGCTGGCGCGGACCCATCTGGTGACCGGGGCGGTGACCACGACGGTGGCCACCTCGCTGACCCTGGCCGGCGTCGGGCGGCCGACCGGCGCCGCGCTGGTCGCCCAGCTCGCGGTCCTGTACCTGGTCGGCCGGGGACGGTCCCGGTGGATCGCCGTGCCGATGGCGCTGCCGTTCGCCGGCTATCCGCTGCTCGGCCCGCTCTGGTCGTTCAGCCGCCAGGCCGACGGCGCGCCCGGCGGGGGCCGGCTCTTCGCCGTGCTGCTGGCCGCCGCCGCCGCGATCGCGCTCGGCGCCGGGATCGCCCGCCGGGTGCGCGGCGAGGCGGCCGCGCGGGCCGCCTCCCGCCGCGTCATCGAGGACACCCTGCTCGAACACGTCGCCCGGGGCGAGCGGGCCCGGATCGCCCGGGAGCTGCACGACGTGGTCGCGCACCACATCTCGATGATCGCGGTACAGGCGGAGACCGCCCGGCTGACCACGCCCGGCCTCCCGGCCGAGGGCGCCCGTCGACTGGTCGCGATCGCGGAGACCGCCCGCACGGCGCTGACCGAGATGCGCCGGCTGCTCGGAGTGCTCCGGTCGGATGTGGACGGGGCACCGACGCGCCGTCCACAGCCGGGGCTGCACCAGCTCAACGACCTGCTGGACGAGGCCCGCGCGTCGACCGGGGCCGCCGCCCGGTTGATCGTGCACGGCCGGGTGGTCCCGCTGGACCCGGGGATCGAGCTGACCGCGTACCGGATCACCCAGGAGGCGCTGACCAACGCCCGTCGGCACGCGCCCGGTGCCGCCGTCGACGTCGTCCTGCACTACACCGACGACGCGCTGCGGCTCAGCATCCGGGACAACGGTCCGGGGCCGGCCGGCGGCGGTCCGAACGGGCACGGCCTGGTCGGGATGCGCGAGCGGGCGGCGATGGTCGGCGGCACGCTGACCGTCGGACCGGCCCCGGTCAGCGGATTTCTGGTATGCGCCACCCTGCCCTTTCCGGACCCGCACGCGGAAGTTCCCGCCGCCTCCCGCCCGGTACCGAGATCGCCCACCACCGCGGCACCGAACCCGGGTCCGCGACCGGACCCGGACGCGGACCCGCGGCCGCCCACCGCTGCCGCGCCGGCGCCGAGGAGCCCGGCATGACCGGCCCCCGGGTGGCTCCGGAGGGGGCCGGGCGGATCCGGGTGCTCGTCGTGGACGACCAGGAGGTGGTCCGGGCCGGCTTCGGCGCGCTCCTCGGCACACAGCCGGACTTCGCCGTGGTGGGCAGCGCGGCGGACGGTGCCGAGGCGGTCCGGATCTGCCGGCAGAGCCGCCCCGACGTGGTGCTGATGGACGTCCGGATGCCGGTGCTGGACGGCATCGAGGCGACCCGGCTGATCGCGGACAGCGCCGAGTCCGCCCGAGCGACGGGGGTAACCGGGGTTACCGGCCCGGCCGGCGGCGCCGCCGAGCCGGCCGGCCGACCGCCCCGGATCATCATGCTCACCACCTTCGACCTCGACGAGTACGTCTACGACGCGCTCTGCGCCGGTGCCAGCGGCTTCCTGCTCAAGGAGGTGACCGCCGAACGGCTCTTCGACGCCGTACGGGTGGTCGCGGCCGGTGACGCGCTGCTCGCACCGGCCGTGACCCGGCGACTCATCGGCGAGTTCGCCCGGCTGCGCCCCCGGCCACCACAGCGGGCCACCCTGCTCGACGCGCTGACCCCACGGGAGACCGCCGTGCTCCGGCTGGTCGCCGAGGGACTCTCCAACACCGAGATCGCCGAGCGGCTGGTGATCAGCGAGGAGACGGTGAAGACGCACGTCAGCCGGGTACTCGGCAAGCTGCGGCTGCGGGACCGTACCCAGGCGGTGGTCACCGCGTACGAGTCGGGGCTGGTGGTGCCGAGGGGTACCCGCTGAGTGGCCGGCACCGGTCCGGCACGGCGGCGGTGCGCCGGACCGCCGCCGCCCGGGCGCTGCCACCACTCCGGCGGGGGCCTGTCTTCGGACATCTGCCGGAACCCCCGGCGCTGGCGGCGGTACGCCCGTAGGACTTTTCGACCCGCCCTTGCGGTCCGGCCGGACGCCCGCAAAAGTGAGATCCGGTACGCGAAGTGCCGCCTCCATCGGTGAAAGGCCACGGATGTCGGAGCCTGCCCCCGCCACCAGTAGTCACGACCTGCCGGTGCCTCCGGCGCTCGCGGAGTTCATGCTCGGTGGTTGGGCGCCGAGCCAGGCGCCGGTCCGGGCGGATCCGGGGGTGGCCGCCTGGGCGGCGAAGCGGCGGGCCCGACTGACCGGGATGTTCCCCGGCGAACACCTGGTGGTCCCGGCGGGCGGGCCACCGGTACGCAGCAACGACCAGTACTTCCGGTTCCGGCCCGGTTCGGACTACACCTGGTTGACCGGTGACGGTGACCGGGGCGGGGTGCTGGTGCTGGATCCGACGGGTGAGGCGACGCTCTACACCGACGAGCCGCCCCGGCCCGGCACGGCCGCGTACTG
The DNA here is from genome assembly GCF_036421995.1 of Plantactinospora veratri. Lineage (NCBI taxonomy): Bacteria > Bacillati > Actinomycetota > Actinomycetes > Micromonosporales > Micromonosporaceae > Plantactinospora > Plantactinospora veratri. Next base: position 188,763 of record NZ_JAZGQL010000009.1, on the reverse strand, counting down.
GACGGACCGGAACGCCGGCATCGTCTGGAACGGGCCCCGGGCCGACCTGGCCACCCTGGGCGAGGCGTTGGAGATCCGCTGCCGCCCGATCGGCGAACTGGCCGAGGCTCTCGGTGCGGCCGGCCGGCTCCGGCTGCGGCGTAGGGTCGATCCGGCCGTGGACGCCCTGGTGCCGGTGACGGATCCGGTCGCCGACGCCGACCTGGTGGTGGCCCTGGCGGACCTGCGGCTGGTCAAGGACGAGTGGGAGGTCGGGCAGCTCCAGCACGCCGTCGACGTGACCGTGCGCGGCTTCGAGGACGTGGTACGCGCCCTGCCGGAGGCGCTGGCCGGCGGTGGTGAACGGTGGCTGGAGGGCACCTTCGCCCGGCGGGCCCGCACCGACGGCGAGGAGGTCGGCTACCAGCCGATCGTCGCGGCCGGTTCGCACGCGGCGGTGCTGCACTGGAACCGCAACACCGGCCCGGTGCGCCCCGGCCAGTTGCTGCTGCTGGACGCCGGGGTGGAGGTCGGCACCCGGTACACCGCCGACGTCACCCGGGTGCTTCCGGTCGACGGCCGGTTCACCCCGTTGCAGCGGGACGTCTACGAGCTGGTCCGCCAGGCGAACGACGCGGCGATCGGGCAGTTGCGGCCGGGGGCGATGTTCCGGGACTACCACTGGGCGGCGATGGCGGTCTTCGCCGCCGGTCTGGTCGACCTCGGTCTGCTGCGTTGCTCGGTGGAGGAGGCGCTGGACCCGCAACGGCAGCTCTACCGCCGCTGGACGCTCTGCGGCTCGGGGCACATGCTCGGGCTGGACGTGCACGACTGCTCTCCGGCCACCGCCGCCCGGTACGTCGAGGGCGAGTTGCAGGCCGGCATGGTGCTGACCGTCGAGCCGGGCCTGTACTTCCAGCCGAACGACGAGCTGGTGCCGGCGGAGCTGCGCGGGCTGGGAATGCGGATCGAGGAGGATCTGCTGGTCACCTCCGACGGCAGCCAGAACCTCTCTGCCGCGCTGCCGCGTACCGCCGACGACGTGGAGAGCTGGATGTCCCGGCTGGTCGGCTGAGCGGAATCACCGGCGAATTGCACTGTGGACCGAACGCCGCTGAAACAAGTCGCTGCCATTCACGGAATTTTTCGACGCGCCCGCCCGGGGAATCAACCCATTGTCTAGCGGCGGCTTCGCTCCGTACCCGAATTCGCCGCCGCCCCGGATCGCGGGCACTTGACCCTGCATCGATACCTGTTTAGATTTCCTTTCCGGAACTCTTCCGAAAATTTCGCAACCACTCTCCCGGTCATGCCCACCTCCTTACGCTCCGGAGCGCGGAATGAGCAGGTCCATCACCCCCGCCGGTCCGCCGGCAGCCGTCCCCCGCCGATTCGTCGGCCCGAAGGCCTGCCGGATGCTGTTGTCGCTGACCCTCGCCGTCACGGCCGCACCGGCACTCGTCTCCTCCTCCGCCGCCGCCTCCCCCGGCGGGCGCGGCGTCGACGTCGGGCACGATCCCGCCGGCTTCATCTCCACCCGCTGGAAGCCGAGCAGCCTGCCGCTGGTCGAGCGCGGTCGGGCCGCGACGCTGGTGGTCAGCGCCAGCGACCATCCGGGCGTGGTCCGGGCAACCGGTGACCTGCGCGCCGACGTCGAACGGGTCACCGGGGTGCGCCCGGCGGTCGTCACCGACCAGGTGCCGCGACAGGGCGAGGTCGTGCTCGTCGGCACCATCGGGAAGAGTCCGCTGATCGACCGGCTGATCGCCACCGGCAAGCTCGACGTACGCGGCATCACCGGCAGGTGGGAGACCTCGCTCCAGCAGATCGTCGCCAACCCGCTGCCCGGGGTACGCCGGGCCTTCGTGATCGCCGGCAGTGACCAGCGCGGCACGATCTTCGGGACGTACGAGGTGTCGAAGCAGATCGGCGTCTCCCCCTGGTACTGGTGGGACGACGTGCCGGCCCGGCACAGCGACGAGTTGTACGTGTTGCCCGGCCGGCACAGCCAGGGCACCCCGGCGGTGAAGTACCGGGGCTTCTTCATCAACGACGAGAACCCGGCGCTCGGGACCTGGGCACCGAACTTCTTCGGCCCCGGCCTGGCCCCCGGCTACCCGGGCGGCTTCAACCGGCACTTCTACGCCAAGGTCTTCGAGACGATGCTCCGGCTGAAGGCGAACTACCTCTGGCCGGCGGTCTGGGGCCGCGCCTTCGCCGAGGACGACCCGGCCAACCACGCCACCGCCAAGGAGTACGGCGTGGTGATGGGTACCTCGCACGAGGCGCCGATGATGCGCGGCATCGAGGAGTGGAACCGGCACGACGACGGCGGCACCGACCCGTACGGCGGGACCGGCGAGTGGAGCTTCCGGCGCAACTCGGCGGCGCTGAAGGAGTACTGGCGGGACGGGATCGAGCGGATGGAGGAGCAGGACTTCGAGGGTGTGGTCACCCTCGGCATGCGCGGCAACGGCGACGTGAGCCTGCCCGACGGCGACGGCATCGAGTTGATGGAGAGCATCATCGCCGCCCAGCGGCAGATCCTCGCCGAGGAAAGCGACCGCGCACTGCCGGACATCCCGCAGGTCTTCACCCTCTACAAGGAGGTCCAGCGCTACTGGGACCGGGGCATGCGCCCGCCGGACGACGTCACCGTGGTCTTCTGCGACGACAACTGGGGCAACATGCGGAAGCTGCCGGACCAGAGCCTGCCGGCCCGTCCCGGCGGCTACGGCATGTACTACCACTTCGACTACGTCGGCGGCGGCCGCAACTACAAGTGGGTCGACACGATCAACCTGGCCAGCACCTGGGAGCAGCTCAACCTGACCTACCGCTACGGGGTGGACCGGCTCTGGGTGGTCAACGTCGGCGACATGAAGAACGAGGAACTCCCGCTGCAACTCTTCCTCGACTACGCCTGGGATCCGGACAGCATCCCGATCGAGAAGCTCGACGACTGGCAGCGGGAGTACGCGGCGCAGAACTTCCCCGACCGGTACGCCGGGGAGATCGGCGAGATCCTGCACGAGTACGGCCAGCTCCAGGCACGGCGCAAGCCGGAGCTGCTGAACCGCCGGATCACAGTGGACCCGGCGAAGGATCCGGCCACCGACTCCTCGGCGGTGGTCTACACCGACGACAACCCGTACAGCCTGACCGCCTACCAGGAGATGCGCCGGGTGGTGCGGGAGTGGGCGGAGCTGGCGCAGCGGGCCGAGCGGGTCCGGGCGCGGCTGCCGGAGGGCTACGACGACGCCTACTACCAGCTCGTCCACTACCAGGTGGCGGCGACGGCGAACCTCTACGCGCTGCGCGAGGCGCAGTTCACCAACCTGCTCTACGCCGCGCAGGGCCGGGCCGCCACCAACGCGATGGCCGACCTCGCGCAGCGTCACTTCGACACCGACCAGGCGATGTCCGACTACTACAACAACACGCTGGCCGGCGGGAAGTGGCGGGGCTTCCAGACCCAACCCAAGATCGGGTACGGCGACGTCGCGCGCTACGGCCCGAACGCGCCGTGGCAGCAGCCGGAACTCAACAACCAGGCGCTGCCGGACGCGTTCTATCCGCACCTGCGCCGGATCGAGCTGCCGGCCGTCGCCGAGTTGGGTGTGGCGATCGACGGCTCGGAGAAGTACTGGCCGGCCGAGCCCGGCCCGGCGGTACTGCCGACGTTCAGCCCGTACCAGAGCCAGCCGGGGCAGTACCTGGAGATCTTCAACCGGGGCTCGGTGCCGTTCGACTACACGGTCCGGGCGGGCGCGCCCTGGCTGAAGCTCAGCCGTACCGGCGGTCGGGTCACCGACCAGGTCCGGGTCGAGGTCCGGGTCGACTGGCGGCACGCCCCGCGCGGCGCCACGACGGTGCCGATCACGGTCACCGGCCCGGACGGCGCCAGCGTGCTGGTGCAGGCCAGGGTGGAGAACCCGCAGGGTCTGCGCCCCCGGGGCCACGTCGAGGCGAACGGCTACGTCTCGATCCCGGCCGAACACCACACCCGGGCGGTCAACACCGACGGGGTGTACTGGAAGCGGATCCCGGACCTCGGCCGGACCGGTGACGGGCTGACGCCGTTCCCGGTCACCGCGCCGAGCCGGACACCCGGGGGGAACAGCCCGCGCCTGGAGTACGAGCTGACGCTGACCTCCCCCGGCCCGGTGAAGGTCTCGGCCTACCTGTCGCCGCGCAACAACGTGTTGCCGACCGAGGGGCTGCGCTACGCCGTCTCGATCGACGGCGCCGCTCCGCAGGTCGTCAACGTCACCGCCGCCACCGGGGCGAACGACACCTCGATGAACCGGCAGTGGGAGCGGAACACCTCGCAGAACGTCAACGTCACGACGACCACGCACAGCGTCGACGGGCCGGGCGTACACACCCTGAAGTTCTGGATGGTCGACCCGACCGTGGTGGTGCAGCAGCTCGTGGTGCAGACCGCCGAGTTGCCGTACAGCTATCTCGGTCCGCCGGAGAGCCGGCGGATCGGCCACTGAGGACCCGCGCTCGTCGCGCGGCGCCGTGTCTCATCGGCGGTCCGCCCCGGCCCGGACGGGTCGGGGCGGACCGCCGGCACATTGAACCTTTTCAACCCCGACCGCACGGCACCCGCACCCCGACCTTCCCCTGCGGCCACGATGGGCCGGCGGGGAGGGTTGAAAAGTTTCACAGCGGCGCCAGAAACGACGCGCGACAGCATAGGATCGCCGAACCGAGAGAGAGGAATGCCCATGCGTCGAAGCCAACGCCGGCTGTTCGCCGCCACGGCCCTGACCGCGCTGAGCCTGGTCGCCGCCGGCTGCGGTGCGCCGGAGACCGCCGCGCCCGGACCGACCGGCGGCGCGGTGCCGGACAAGCCCGGCTCGCCGGTCGTACTGAACATCCTCGACGTCGCCGGCAACCTGCAACTCACCCAGTCGATGATCGACGACTTCGTCGCGAAGAATTCGGACACGGTGTCGAGGGTGACGTACTCGAAGTCGCCGTCGCCGGAGCTGGTCGGCAAGGTCAAGGCCCAGCAGGCGGCGAACCGGGTCGAGATCGACCTGGTGCTGACCGGGGTGGACGGGCTCGCCGCCGGCATCGACCAGGAACTCTGGACCCCACTGCTGCCGGCCCACGCCGACCGGCTGCCGGGGATGGCGAACTACCTGCCGGGCGCGGCCGCGATGCAGAAGCTGGCCGGCGACCACGGGGTGACCGTCACCTACTACCCGTCCGGGCCGCTGATCGAGTACCTGCCGTCGAAGGTGCCGAACCCGCCGACGACGGCGCAGGGGCTGCTCGAGTACGCCAAGGCCAACCCCAACGCGGTGCAGTACGCCCGCCCGTCCAACTCCGGCCCCGGCCGCACCTTCCTGATGGGCCTGCCGTACCTGCTCGGCGACTCGAACCCGAAGGACCCGGTCAACGGCTGGGCGAAGACCTGGGCCTACCTCGCCGAGCTGAACAAGTACGTCCGGCTCTACCCGTCCGGCACCGGCGAGACGATGAAGAACCTGGCCAACGGGTCGGCAAAGATCATCGTTTCGACCACCGGCTGGGACATCAACCCCCGGGTGCTGGGCACCGTGCCCGAAGAGGCGAAGATCGGCACGCTGGAGGGCTTCCACTGGGTCACCGACGCGCACTACGCGGTCGTGCCGAAGGGTGTCTCGACGGACAAGCAGGCCGCGATCCTGGCCCTGCTGAACCACATGCTGACGCCGGAACAGCAGGCGAAGGCGTACGACCAGGGGTACTTCTACCCCGGTCCGGCGATCAAGGACGTGCCGCTGTCGATGGCGCCGCAGGCCAGCCGGGATGCGATCGAGAAGTACGGCCGCCCGGAGTACGAGCAGCTCATCGCGAACAATCCGCTGGAGGTACCCCTCGACGCCAAGGCGCTGGTCGAGGCGTTCAGCCGCTGGGACCGGGAGATCGGCGGCGCCAAGGTGAGCAAGTGAGTGCGAGGAGTTTCACGGAACTGCGGTTGGAGGGCGTGAGCCGGAGCTTCGCCGGGCGCGACGCGCTGACCGACCTGCACCTGACGGTCCGGCGGGGCGAGTTCATCGCCCTGCTCGGACCGTCCGGCTGCGGCAAGTCCACCGCGCTGAACTGTCTCGCCGGCCTGCTCCCGCTGACCCGGGGCAGCATCTGGTCCGACGAGACCCGGCTCGACACGATGCCGGCCGAGAAGCGCGGCTTCGGCATGGTCTTCCAGAACTACGCCCTCTTCCCGCACATGTCGGTACGCCGCAACGTCGCGTTCGGCCTCCAGATGCGCCGGCTGCCCCGGGCCGAGGTCCGGCGACGCACCGAGGAGGCGATCCGGCTGGTCCGGCTGGAGGAGCACGCGAACAAGCTGCCCGGGCAGCTCTCCGGCGGCCAGCAGCAGCGGGTCGCCATCGCCCGGGCGGTGGTGCTGGAACCGACCCTGGTGCTGATGGACGAGCCGCTGTCCAACCTGGACGCGAAGTTGCGGCTGGAGATGCGTACCGAGATCCGCCGGCTACACCAGTCACTCGGGCTCACCACGGTCTACGTCACGCACGACCAGGAGGAGGCGCTCTCCCTGGCCGACCGGCTGGTGGTGCTGCGCGAGGGGCGGGTGCAGCAGATCGGTACCCCGGAGGAGCTGCACACCCGGCCGGCGAACTGGCACGTCGCCGACTTCATGGGCTACCGCAACCTGCTGCGGCTGCGGGTCGAGTCCGGTGGCGACGCCGAGGTGGTGGTGACCGGTCAGGGCATCCGGCTGGTCGGCACCGCGGTCGGGCCGGTCACCGCCGGAGCCGAGGTGATCGCCGGAGTCCGTCCCGAGGACCTGCGGATCACCGGGCCGGAGTCGGGCGTGCCGGCCACCGTGGAGGTGGTCGAGTACCAGGGCCGGGAGGTGGCGGTCGAGGCGCGTACCGCCGAGGGGGTGCAGTTCAACCTGCGTACCGACCAGCGTCCGGCGCTCGGCGACCGGATCGGGATCGCGGTGGATCCCGTGCGGCTGCTGGTCTTCCCGCTGACCGAGCCGGCCGGGCAGCCCGGCACCGACTCGGCACCGGACGGGGCGGCCGGACCAGCGGTGGACGGAGCCGCCGAGGCGGCGGCACCGGACGATCCGGCCGACGCGCCGGTGGACGAACCGGCCACCGGAGGCTCCCGGTGAGCGCCACCGCCACCCCACCCCGGACCGGCGAGCGACCGGCCGAGCCGCGTGCGCCGGCCGGGACCCGGGTGGCGTTGCGGCACCGGCTGGCCGAGCGCGGCATCGACCGGCAACTCCTGCTGCTCGTCCCGGCCGCGCTCTTCGTCCTGGTGCTCTTCATCTATCCGTTCGCCTACGGCGTCGGCCTGTCGTTCCAGCCGACCCAGGGCGGGCCGTTCGCCGCGTACCAGGAATTCTTCTCGGACCCGTACCAGCGGGACACCATCTGGACGACGCTGAAACTGTCGCTGCCGGCGGCACTGCTCAACGTCGCCGCCTCGGTGCCGATCGCCTACCGGATGCGGGGACGGTTCCGGGGGAAGCGGCTGCTCACCACCGTACTGGTGGTGCCGATCACCCTCGGCACGGTGCTCACCGCGCAGGGGCTGCTCAACTTCCTCGGCCCCACCGGCTGGTTCAACCGGATCCTGCTGAACGTCGGGCTCGCCGACGAGCCGGTCCGGCTGACCAACAACTACTGGGGGGTGTTCTTCTCGATCGTCATCACCGGCTTCCCGTTCGCCTTCCTGCTGGTGCTGTCGTACCTGTCCGGCATCGACCCGACGCTGGAGCGGGCCGCCGCGACCCTCGGCGCCGGCTGGTGGCAGCGGTTCCGCCGGATCACCCTGCCGCTGCTGGCGCCCGGCCTGGCCACCACGTTCTGCCTCACCTTCGTACTGGCGTTCAGCGTCTTCCCGTCGGCGATCCTGGTCGGTGACCCGGCCGGTACGACGAGGGTGATCTCGATCGCCGCGTACGAGGCGGCGTACGTCCAGTACGACTATCCGCTGGCGGCCACCATCGCGGTGCTGATGGGGCTGGTCGAACTGCTGGTGATCGCCGCTGTGCTCGGCTGGCGGGCGCTGCTCTACACCGGGTCGACGGCGGGAGGGAAGGGCTGATGAGTTCCGTGACGGCCCCGGCGCCCCGCCGCCGACGCCTGGTCGCCCGGCCGGCGGCCTGGCTCATCTGGGGCGTGGTGGCGTTCTTCTTCGTCAACCTGGCCGGTGTGATCGGCTCGGTGCTGGTCAGCTCCTTCGGCGACCGCTGGTACGACACCTGGCTGCCGCAGGGCTACACCACCCGCTGGTACGGGCAGGCGTGGCAGGAGTTCGGCCTCTTCCAGGTGCTGCTGGTGACCCTGGAGGTGTCGCTGCTGGTGGTCGGCATCTCGGTGCTGGTCGGGGTGCCCGCGGCGTACGTGCTGGCCCGCCGTTCCTTCCCGGGCCGGCGGCTGCTCTACCTGCTCTTCCTGCTGCCGATCCTGATGCCGCCGATCACCTACGGCATCCCGTTGGCCACGGTGCTCTACAAGTACGGCTTCGCCGGGCATCTCTCCGGGGTGGTACTGGCCAACCTGGTGCCGTCGGTGCCGTTCGTCATCCTCACGATGACGCCGTTCATCGAGCAGATCGACCCGGCGGTGGAGCGGGCGGCCCGGATGTGCGGGGCCGGCACCCGGCAGATCTTCGTGCGGATCCTCGCCCCGCTGCTCACCCCGGGAATCCTGGCCGCCTCCATCCTGGTGCTGGTGCGCACGGTCGGGATGTTCGAGTTGACCTTCCTCACCGCCGGGCCGGACTCGCAGACCCTGGTGGTGGCGCTGTACTACTCGATGTCGGCGGCGGGCATCCGGGCCCAACAGTCCATCGACGCGATGGCGGTCATGTACACCACGATGATGCTGGTGCTGCTGGTGATCGCACTGCGGTACGTCAATCCGACCCAGCTGGTCGCCCGGGTCCGGGAGGACATCGACTGATGTCGGGTCGCGGCCCAGGGCCGGCAGCTCCGTCCCCGGGCCGCGGCACCGCCGGCCATTTTCGCGATAACCCAGAAAGCGGGGCGAATCACCTAGTAGACAGGAGTCCTAGCTGCCTCGCCCGCCAGGAGTATCCGTGTCGCACCATCTCGACTCCCCGCTCGCCCTCCAGGACACCCGGCTCGATCTGACCGACCAGTTCGTCTTCCCGGGCGAGAACGGCACGGTACTGATCATGAACCTGAACAGCTCGGCGGCCGGCAAGGACGCCAAGCAGGGTTTCCACCCCGAGGCCCGGTACGAGTTCAAAATCCACCTCGACGGTGCGACGGTGGAGAACCTCACCTACCGGATCAGCTTCGACGAGGCCGACCAGGATGCCGAACAGGCGGTCCGGCTGCACGTGCTCACCGGTGCCGACGCGCCGGACGACTCGGCGACCGGCGAGTTGGTGGCGCAGGGGCGTACCCACACCATGATCTCCGGTCCGGCCGGGCTGCGGCTCTGGGCGGGCCGGGCGATGGATCCGTTCTACATCGACCTGACGCTGCTCGCCGCCGTCGACTCGGCGGTGAAGGACGGCGCCCGGCTGAACCTGACCGGCTGGCGCTCGGACGCCGCCAAGAACAGCTTCGCCGACACCACGATCCACTCCATCGTGCTGGAGATTCCCGACGACGATCCGCGGATCGGCATCGGACGCGACATCTGCACCTGGATCACCAGCAAGCTCGCCACCGACGCGGGCGGCTGGCGCCAGGTCAACCGCTTCGGCCACCCGATGGTCTGGCCGATCCTGCGCCAGCCGGTCGACACCGAGTGGGCCAGCAGCGCCAACCTGGGCCATCCGGAGACCGACGCCCGAGCCGACGGAGACCGGATCGCCCAACTCGTCGCCGGGGTGGTCGCCGCGAACGGCACCTCGCTCGACCCGTCCGGGTACGGCGAGCAGGTGGCCCGGCGGCTGCTGCCGGACCTGCTGCCGTACCGGACCGGGACTGCGGCGAACTACGGCTTCAACGGTTTCAACGGCCGCACCCTGGCCTGCAACGCGCCGGAGACGATGTTCTCGCTGATCCTGAACCGGGCGACCACCGCCGGACTGACCGCGCAGCAGAACGCGGGCGCCCGCAGCGACCACTTCCCGTACGTCGTCGCGGCGCGCTGACCACCGACCGCCACACCCCCGACGACCGTCACCGGCCGCCGGGGGCGTCAGTCCCGGAACATCCCGGCGAGCACCTCGGCGGTCCGGGCCGGGTTGGTGGCGACGAAGTAGTGGTCCCCGGGCACCATGTGCAGGCTGGCGATCCGGTCGACCGGGATCCGGGCGGTGACCGCGTCCCGGGTGCAGAGCCCGTCGTCGGTGCCGAGCAGCACGTGCACGGCCCTGGACCCCACCCCCTGGAAGCCCTCCGGGGCCAGCGCGATGTCCCGGCGGAACCGGGGCAGCAGCAGTCGGGTCACCTCCTCCGGGGTGAGTCCGCTGGTCGGCAGCAGACCGGTGCTGCGCAGCCCGGCCAGCAGGGTCTCGTCGTCGTCGGAGACCAGCGCCGGTCGCTGCGTGCCGGGCAGCACCGGCGGAGCGGAGAGGACCACCGGGGTCGCGCCCAGCCCGTCCCCGGCGGCGTCGGCGACCGCGGCGGCCAGCACCGCGCCGAGGCTGTGCCCGAAGAGCACCGCCTGGTCCGACAGGTACGGCGTACTCGCCCGCCACCAGGCGCGGGCGGCGTCGGCGATGGTGGCACCGTCGGAGTAGGTCGCCTCGCCGGCCACCACCCGCCAGGATCCCGGCAGGTGCCGGGCCAGCCGGGTGAACGCCCCGCAGGAGCCGCCCGCGTACGGGATGCAGACCAGGGTCCGGCCGGGGCCGTCCCGCAGTACCCGCATCCGGACCGTCACCGGCTCGCCGGCCCGGCCGCGCAACTGGAACCGGGCGAGCTTGCCGGTCGAGGTGGTCGGCAGCGCCTCCACCACCTCGACGACGGCGGGCCGCTTGTGCGGCGGGAGCCCGGCCCGGAACGCGGCCCGGGCCGCCCGGCGCAGCGCGCCCGGGTCGACGCCGGGAGCCGGCACCAGATAGGCGACCGCCTGCTCCAGTCCGGATCCGTCCCGGGCGCCGACCACCGCGCACTGGGCCAGCCCGGCGAGGTCCCGGACCGCCGCCTCGACGTCGAGCGGCGAGACCTTGTAACCACCGATGTTGATCAGGTCGTCGTGCCGGCACAGGTACCGCAGTTCCCCGTCCGGGTCCTGCCGGACGATGTCGCCGGTGTAGGCCCCGCCGTCTGCGAAGGTCCGCACCGCCGAGTCGGGCCGGTCCAGGTAGCCGGCGGCCACCGACGGGCCGGCCACGTGCAGCCGGCCCTCCGTCCCGTCCGGGACGACCCGGCCGGCGTCGTCCCGGACGGTCACCGTCGTGCCCGGTACCGGCCGGCCGGTCGAGCCGGGCTGGCTGCCCCGGGTCGCCAGCACGATGTGCAGCACCTCGGTCGCGCCGAGCCCGTTGACCAGCGGCACGCCGAAGGTGCCGGTGAAGTCGGCGCAGAGCGACGCCGGCAGGTGCTCCCCGGCCGAGACGGCCAGCCGCAGCGAACCGAGGTCGGGGATGCCGGTCGGATCCGTCGGGTCGCCCTGACCGGCCCGGTCCAGCAGCGCGGCGTAGATCCGGGGTACCGCGCAGAGCACGGTCGGGCGGTGCCGGGCGATCGTCGCGGCCAGCCGGTAGACGTCGGGTGGCCCCTGGTTGAGCAGTACCCCGGCTCCGGCGGCGAGCGGGAAGAGCAGCGAGTTGCCGAAGCCGTACCCGAAGGAGAGCTTGGCGGTGGAGAGCACCAGGTCGTCGGGGTGCAGGTCGAGGATCCGGCCGAAGCCGTCCAGCACCCCGGTCACGCCGGCCCCGGTGTGCAGTACCCCCTTCGGCTTGCCGGTGCTGCCCGAGGTGTACTGGATCAGCAGCACCTCGGACGGCGGGTGGGTAACCGGCGGCGGTGACGGCGGCGCGCCCGGCGCCAGCCAGTCCGCACCTCCTCGGGGCAGTCCGGTCAGGCCGGCCTGGTCCGCCCGCGCGGCGCCCGCCTCGTCGGCGTGCAGGAAGCCGGCCCGGCAGTCCCCGGCGATGAACCCGAGTTCCGCCCCGGTCAGCATCGGGCTCACCGGCACCGCCGCGGCGCCCCGCCACCACAGTGCCAGGATCGCCACCGCGGTCGGCAGGTCGTCGTCGGCCACCACCAGGCCCCGGGTGCCGGGGCCGATCCCGGCCTCGGCCAGCCGCGCCGCGTAGCCGCGCACCGCGCGGTACAGCTCCGCGTAGCCGAGCCGCTCGCCGGCACCGGTCAGGTACGCGAGCCGCTCGCCCCGACCGGACGCGAACGCTCTCCCCACCAGCCGCTCGACGAGGTTGGCGCTCCCCATGATGAGACCTCCAGGATGGCTGCGTTGCCGGACGGTTCGATCGCCACCGCGAGCAGGCTCGTCGGTGCCGGTGCGCTGGCGCAGTACGCGACGGCACAGGCCGCCGCCAGCAGGCCGCCGGCCGCCCCGAAGTCGCCGAGGGCCCGTTCCAGGTGCCAGACCGGGCGGTGCGCCTCCTGCGCGAGTGCCTCGACCAGCTCGGTGTCGACGGTGGAGACGATGGTGCCGACCGGTCCGGCCGGTGCACCGCCGACCGGCGCGTCGGGCGCGGGGGCGGGGGGGGCGGGGGGGGGGGGGGGGGGGGGGCCCCCGGCGGATGGTCCGGCCGCCCTGCCCGATCCCGCGGGGCGGGCGGCGCGGACCAGGGCGCGGCACCGTGCCGCCAGGTCGGCCCGGTCGAGGCTGGTCCGGCGGAACCGTCCCAGCCGGATGCCCGGCTCGTCGTCCGGGCACGGCGACACCGCCAGGCAGGCGGCGCCCTCGGCCGCGACGAATTCGTCGGCGAGGCCGGCCAGGCTCCACCGGCTCACCGTCGCCGAGCCGCCGACCAGGGCCCGGGCCGCCATGCCGTCGGCGAGCAGCCGGGCCGCCTCGACCAGTGCGGTCAGCCCGGCCGTGGTGCCGCCGGTCGTCGTCTCGTTCGGACCGTCCAGGCCGAGCCGGATGGAGACGGTCGCGGCCGGCCCGTTGAACGCCGAGGCGGGACCGATGATCGGGCTGCTCAGCCCCGGATCGAGGGTCGCGGCCTCGACACAGACCCGGGCGTACTCGGCCAGCCCCGCGGTCGAGCTGGCCCAGAGTACGGCGGCCGGGCCGGCCTCGACGGGGTCGACCAGCGAGGTCACGTGCCACGGGTCGGGCGGGGCGTCGGGCGGGACCGTAGCGGCCTCGGCCGCCACGGCGAGCGCGAGCAGGGATTCGGGCGGTACGGCCCGCAGTCCCCGCCCGGCGACGGCGGCCGGGAGTCGGGGCGCGACCGGGGCGTGCGTGCGCCGGTCGAGTGGGGCGAGGTCGGTTTCCGGGGCGGTGAAGCGGCGTACCGGTGCCGGCGGTACGGGTGCCCCGTCGACCAGTCGGGCCAGCTCCGCCGCGTCGGCCACGCCGGGCAGCCGCAGCCCGAGGCCGCGTACGGCCAGACAGTCGTCAACCGGCGGCACGGTCGTCCTTCCCGAGCAGTACGGTCGAGACCCCGCCGCCGAAGCCGAAGGCCTGGCTCAGCACGGCCCCGACCGGGGCCCGCCGGCCGGCCGGCTCGACCAGGTCGATGCCGCCGCAGGCCGGGTCGGGTTCGATCAGCGTGACGTTGCCCGGCACCTGGTCGGCGGCGAGGGCCTGCACCGCGAGGATCGCCTCCAGCGCGGCGGCGGCCCCCTCGGCGTGCCCGAACTGTCCCTTGACCGAGGAGACCACCGGGCGGCGTCGGCCGGCGAGCGCCTTGGCCACCGCCCGGGCCTCGATGCCGTCACTGGCCTGGGTGCCGGTGCCGTGCGCGCAGACCCAGTCCACGTCGTCGCTGGTCAGTCGGGCCCGGTCGAGGCAGCCGTGGATGGTCGAGACCAGACCGTTGCCGTCCGGGTGCGGCTGGGTGGGGTTGTGCGCGTCGGCCGCGGCGGCGCAGGCGAGCAGTCGGGCCAGCGGGCGCCCGCCCCGCGCCGCGACCCGGTCGGCCCGTTCCAGGACCAGGACTCCGGCGCCCTCGCCCGGGATGGTGCCGCGCCGGTTGACGTCGAACGGCCGCACGGTGTCGACCGCGAGAGCGCGCAGCGAGGTGAACATGGCGAGGATCTCCAGGGAGAGTTCGGAGACGCCGCCGCAGACCGCGACGTCGACCTCGCCGGCCGCGACCGCCCGGGCGCCGGCCGCGACGGCGCTGTTCCCGGCCGCACAGCCGGGCGCGAAGAGCACCGTCGGGCCGCTGACCGCGACCGTCTCGCGGAGGGTGTCCAGCAGGGTGTCCGGCCGGGCCCAGGTCCGGCCGGGCACGTCGAGCCGGCCGGTCCCGATCCCCCGGTCCAGGATGGGCCGGGTGGCCATCACGGTGCCGGCGAAGACGCCGAGCCGGTGTGTCCGGTCCCGTTCCGGAACTCCGGCGTGCCGGAGCGCCTCCAGCGCGGCCACCGCGAGGAACCGGGCGGCCAGGGACCGGTGGCCGGGCACCATCGCGTCGAGGTCCGCGACCGCGCCGGCCGGCACCTCGGCGGCGCACCGGGCCGGGTAGCGGGACATGTCGAACCTGGTCACCGGTCCGGTCAGCACCCGGCGCCCGGTGACCGCCGTCCAGAGCGCGTCGGCGCCGAGGCCGGCGGCGGAGACCGCGCCGACTCCGGAGATCACCACCGCGGGGCGGCCGGCCCGGCTCCGGTCACGGTCCAACGGAGATGCCCCGATCCCGGAGTACGGCGAGGGTGTCGCCGAAGTCCTGGAGTCCGGCCGCTTCCTCGTCGGTCAGCCGTACCCCGAGCTGCCGTTCGATCCGGACGACGAATTCGACCTTCTGCACCGAGTCGATCCCGAGGTCCTCGTAGAAGGCCGCCCCCTCGGTGATCTCGTCCGGGTTGACCTCGAAGATCTCCGCCGCCAGGTCCCGGAGGACGGCGGCCGACACCCTGTCTCGCTCTGCCAAGTCCGGCTCCCTTCCCGATCACCGCTGGCCACGTTTCGTGGAACTTGCGGGTGGGCTCACAGTGAAGTTTTCCAGGAAGGAAACGACGCGGGAATCGCTGGAGATGCGACCAAAGAGCTTGTTCGCGCCGACCGAACAGCTCGTTACCGCAACCCGATCAGGTCGGTCCGGAACGGAAAACTCCGTATCGGCACCGGACGATCTGTCGCTGTCGGATGATGGTCGGTTCCGGTAAAGACATTGTCGTTGATCACTCGCCGGTGCACGGGTTCACACCGGAGTGGGCAGCAGCGCCACGGGGCCGGCGTCGATACCGATCCGGAACAGCACGTACGGGCGGCGTCGCCGGTCCACCCCGCCGGTGTAGTCGGGCTGCCGGTGGAGTTGGTTGGCGGTGACGTAGAGGTGCCCGTCGGCGGCGACGGACATGGTGTCCGGCCAGAGTAGCCGCGGGTCGCGTACCAGGGTCTCGAACCGCCCGTCCGGGTGCCGGCGCAGCACGGCGTTCTGCTCGTACGCGGTGAGGTAGATCCGGCCGGCGTCGTCGCTCTCCAGCCCGTCGGAGCCGGAGCCCTTGTCGCCCTCGTCCCGGACCGTCGCCGCCACCTCGGCCTCGTCCACCGACCGGTCGACCAGCGCGTCCACCGAGACGCTGTAGAGCCGGCGGGAGGCGAGCGGGCAGTAGTAGAGGCGACTGCCGTCGGCCGAGATCGCGATCCCGTCGGAGCCCATGGAGACCGGGCTCGGCGGCCCGTCGGGCGGGCAGACCAGGAAGGGTCGTCCCTCGACCAGTGGCCGGAACGTGGCCAGCGGTTCGGCCTTGGTGGACGGATGGTCGTGCAGCCGCCGCCAGGCCGTCCCGCTGGCCAGGTCCACCACGACGATCCCGTTCGGCCCGGCCATGGACGAGTCGGTGAGGAAGGCGACCCCGGCCGAGCGGCGGCGCAGGTCGAACCGGACGTCGTTCAGGTAGGAGGTGGGCAGCGCGACGTCGGCGGGGAAGACGATGGTCTGGGTGACCAGGTTGGTGTCGAGGTCGACGCAGACCAGTTTGGGGCCGCCGGGGCGGGTCGGCTGGAACTTCGGGCTGCCGGTGTCGAGCACCCAGAGCCGGTCGGTCGGGTCGACGACGACGCTCTGCACCGAGACGAAGGCGCCGGCGTCGTCGTCGCCGGACGGCTGGTTCCAGTCGTGGTCCGGATAGGGCACGCAGGTCCCGTCGCGCAGCTCGGCGACGGTGGCGTCGACCTGGTCTCCCCAGCGCGGGAAGTTGACGAAGATCCGCCCCTGCCGGGAGACGGTCACCCCGGTCGGCATGGCGCCGGAGAAGGTGTGCACGGTCTCCAGCCGGCCGAACGGCTCGTCGCTGGTCAGTTCGTCGCTCATCCGGCCCCCCGTGGCCCGTCCGCACACCGACCGGTCGAGCCGGCGACCGGCTCGACCACCACGCCACTGTAAGCCGCGCAACGCCGCGCAATACCCCAATAGCCAGATTTACCGCAATATCCCGCCGTCGCGTCTGCCGGCGATCAAAGGCACAGTCGGGCGTCTATGTAGAAGTCTTTCCAAGAGCGGCTGCGATTGGTTAAATACCTTCAACTTTTCGCCTCGCACCGCCTGCGCCGAAGGGCCTTAGATGAAGACCGGATACGCACGTAGCCTGGCCATCCTCGCCGCGGCCGCCATCGCCGCCCCGATCCTGCTCACGGCCACCCCGGCCAGCGCCGCGACGGTGACCGTCGACAACGCCACCGCCGGCCGCTTCACCGCCAGCGCCAACTGGGGTACGTCCACCTGGTCCGCCGACCGGCAGGGACCCGACTACCGGTACGCCACCCCCGACACCACCGCCAGCGACGTCGCCTGGTTCAAGGTCGACGTCCCCGCCGCCGGCAGTTACCTGGTGGAGGTCTTCTACCCGGCCGACTCCGGCTACAACAGCGCCACCCCGTTCATCGTCGCCACCACCAGCGGCAACCAGAGCATCCCGGTCGACCAGCGGGCCAACGGTGGCCGGTGGGTCAGCCTCGGCACCTTCCCGCTCGCCGCCGGCGACTACAACGCGGTCGGGGTCAGCCGGTGGACCGGCGGCACCGGCTACGTCGTCGCCGACGCCGTCCGGATCACCACCGCCACCGGCGGCGGCACCAGCTTCTCGATGCCGCTGCCCCGCACCGCGCTGCCGCGCAGCGAGTACGACGACCCGCACCACGACTATCCGGCGATCGACCTGCCGGTGCCGACCGGCACGGCCGCGTACGCCGTCCGGGCCGGGACCGTCGTCCGGGTCAACGACAGCAGTTGCGGCCAGGGCATCAACCTGACCGGCACCGACGGGGCGATCTACACGTACTGCCACTTCTCCGCCTGGTCGGTGGCCTCCGGCGCCACCGTCACGGCCGGGCAGCGGATCGGCTCGACCGGCAACACCGGCAACTCGACCGGCCCGCACCTGCACTTCGGCATCCGTACCGGCAGCACCCGCCGCTGCCCGCAGAACTTCCTGCTCGCCCTCTACGACGGCGTCACCCCGCCCGCCGCCAGCACCCTGCCCACCAGCGGTTGCAGCTACTGAGCTGTAAGGAAGGGCCCCTTCTTATCGTTTTCTGTTGTAGAAGGGGCCCTTCCTTACACACGTTCAGGGTTTTTGGGCGATCAGGATGTCCCGGACGATCGCCTGGTCGACCCGGTGGGCGAACTCCAGGTACGGGCCGTCGGCCAGCACCTCCAGGCCAGCGTCGGCGAGAACGCCGGCCGCCTCGTCCCGGCGGGCCACCTGGGTGTTCCAGGCGACGCCGAGCGCGCCACCGGGCCGGAGCAGACCGGCCCAGACCGGCACCGCCTCGGCGAGCAGGGCGAGCGGGCTGCGGGCCAGCCGCTGCCCGCTGCTGCGGCTGCCGTGCTGTACGCCGTACGGGGCGTCCGCCACCAGCAGGTCCTGGGTGCCGGGCCGGAAGAACTCGGCACTGCGGACCGTGTCCACCTGCACCACGTCCAGCCGCTGGGTCCGGCCCGCCCGGTAGGACTCCTTGTCGGCGGCGAGTTCGACCTGCAACCGCCGCGCCACCACCTGCCGGTTGCGGCGTACCGGCCCCGACTCGGCCCGGTGCTTCAGCCGCTTGCGTTTCAACCACGTCTGGATGTACGTCGCGTACGCGTCGAAGTCCGCCCGGTCGTGGTCCACCCCGGCCGCGTCGTACCCGTACATCAGCGCCTGGTTGAGCGTGGTGCCCCGGCCGCAGAGCGGGTCGAGCACCCGGAACGTCCGGTCCAGCATCTCCGGGGCGAACGCCGAGGAGAGCAGGGTCACGTTGAGCAGCAACTTGGTGAACTGCTCGTTCGTCTTTCCGGGATACTTCGGGATGGTCAGCAGGTCGTCGTCGAACCGGTCCAGCCGACGCAGCTCGACCGGCCGGAGCAGCCCGCCGGTGACCTCGAACAGCACGTAGATCGACGACAGGTTGGCCAGGTAGGCGACGTCGCGTTCGTCGAGCCGGTCGGCGGTGAAGGTGACGTAGCGGGCGCCCCCGAGCACGGTCTCGGTGATGTCGCCGAGCCGGCCGCCGAGCACCGCCCGGTCGAAGACGGCCAACTCGGCCCGGGTGAGCGCCACCGACGCGTCGGCGTAGACACGGTTCGACGACGGGGAAATCAACAACGCGTACTGGCTCATCTGTCCTTCCGGGGGTCGCGCGTCTGCGACCGGTCGATGTTAGTCGGCGGCCCTCCGCAGGCTTTCGCCGAGGTCAACCGGGGTGTCGGTCCGGCGGCGAATACTTGCGGCAGTTGATGGATGACCGGCGCCGACGCAGCGGGTTAGCCTGCCCCGATGATCTGTGCCGACCGTCGTCGTTCCGGGTCCGCTCCCGGAACCGACCACCCCCGATCCGGCAGGTGACATCGATGAGACCGACCGCGTCGAGAGGGCGGACATTCGCCACCCTCGCTGCCCTGGCCCTGGTGGCCGGAACACTGAGCCTGGCCGAGCCCGGTCGGGCCGCCGCCGAGCCCGAGGTGGGCAGCGCCCGGCTCGTCCCGCTCCAGGTCACCGGCCCGGCCAGCGAGCGGCTCAACCTGATCCTGCTCGGCGACGGCTACACCGCGGCCGAGCTGCCGAAGTTCCACGCCGACGTGGACCGGCACATGAACGTGCAGTGGAGCATCGAGCCCTACCGCAGCTACCGCAACTACTTCAACGTCTACGTGATCGAGATCGTCTCCGGTGAGTCCGGCATCCGGTGCGACCCGGACGACGACCCGCCGGACCCGGACCGGATCACCCCGCTCGGGCTGCACTACGCGGACGGCTGCACCAACCCGCTCGCCCGGGGCATCACCTTCCAGCCGTACGGCACGCAGGCGCTGAACCGCTATCTCCAGCAGCTCGTCGCGCCGCTCGGAGTGACCGCCAGCAACCGGCAGATCCTGGCGATCGCCAACACCGACACCTACGGCGGGATCGGCGGCACCAACGCCACCACCTCCGGCGGCGCCCCGCAGGGGCCCCTGATCAGCCCGCACGAGCTGGGGCACTCGTTGGGGCAGCTCCAGGACGAGTACCCGTACTCGAACCGGCCCGACCCCGGCGGGCCGTACTGCACGGACGACTGCGCCGAGCCGGCCTCGCGGCACCACACCCGGCTCACCGAGCAGCAGATGGTCGACCAGCAGGCGAAGTGGTGGCGCTGGCTCGGCGAGGAGAGCGAGTCCGGCGGCACGATCGGCCGCTACGAGAGCGGCATGTACGCCACCTCCGGCGTCTGGCGACCCAGCGAGCACTCCATCATGCGCTGGATCGGTTTCCACTACGACCAGGTCAGCCGGGAGATCATGACGCAGCGGATCTCCGGTCGCCGCGACACCAACGCGATGGCGCTCTCCGCCACCCCCACCGACCGGGCGGTCGGGCGCACCGACGTGCTGTGGGTGGAGACCCAGCACCCGGTCTACCACGAGCTGGACGTGCGCTGGACGGTCAACGGGGTGGCGGTGCCGGAGACCCGCAACAGCCGCAACCTCGAACTCGCCGACCTGGACGTGGCGCCCGGCGACGTCGTACGGGTGACGGTCTCGGATCCGACCGGGTTCGTCCGGGACCCGGCGATCCGGAACGGGCCGGCGCTGACCCAGTCCCGGCAGTGGACGGTCGGCGCCGAGCCGAGCCCGCCGTCGCAGGTGGCGGTGGCGTTCACCGCCTCGACCCCGACCGGCGAGCGCGCGGTCGGCGGCCAGGACGTGGTGTACGTCGAGACGACCCACCCGGTCGACCGGGTACTGGACGTCACCTGGCGGCTGGACGGCACGGTGCTGCCGAACCCGTACAACAGCCGCAACCTCGACCTGGGGGCACTGCGGCTGGCCCCGGGCAGCTACCGGCTCACCGCCACGGTCACCGACCCGGCCGCCCCGGACGGCGGCTCGGAGACCCGCACCTGGACGGTCGACAACGTCGGGGCGGGCACCACGGCGACGCTCTCCACGCCGGTCGCCACGCTGCCGGGCAGCGCCCCGCACCATGTCTACTTCGAGCGCTTCACCATGGGGCTGGATCCGACCGACGACCGGCCCGGGTTCACCGTCGGCGAGTTCCGGCTCGACCGGGACGGCTGGTTCAACTACTTCGGCTGGCCGGACGCTCCGGCCGGTACGCCGTTCCTGTTCACCCCGACCGGCACGGTGGTGAAGTCCCTGGTCTACGGCAACCTCGGCTCGGGCGGCCTCTCCAGGGCGGTCTTCGAGGAGACCGAACCGGGCTACGGCACGCACACCGTGGAGCACCGGGCGATCGACGCCGCCGGCAACATCGGCTCGGCGGACGAGTTCCGGGCCACGGTGCTGCCGGGTTCCGCGCCGGCCTGCACCCGGACGATCTCCGGCGCCCAGGCCGGCAACCTGACCGTCGCCACCGGGGTGACCTGCCTGCGGGACGCCCGGATGGCGGGCCGGATCACGGTACGCCCGGGTGCCTCGCTGGTCGTCTCCGGCGGGACGGTCGCGGGTGGGATCAGCGCCGACCGGGCCGCGGTGGTGCAGTTGCTCGGTACCACCGTCAGCGGTTCGGTCCAGGTCAGCGGGACCACCGGGTCGGTGACGAGCGCCGGCAGCAGCTTGCGCGGTGCGGTCCGGCTGACCGGCAACGCGGCCGGGGAACACGGGCTGGCGCTGGCCGGCAACCGGATCACCGGGGCGCTCACCTGCACCGGCAACGGCCGGGTGGCCGACTTCGGAGCCCGGAACGAGATCCGTGGTCAGCGGTCGGGCGACTGCGCCCGGCTCTGATCCGGCCGGGTGACGCCTGTGGTGGGACGGTGCCCCGGCATCGTCCCACCACACCCGAGCCGGTCTGTCAGGGCCGGCGCAGCACGCCGCCGTACTCGTAGAACCGGGTCTCCTCCGCGCCCTTGCCCAGGTAGGGCCGGAGCGCCTCGTCGACCGGCGCCAGCGGCGGCTGGGTCGGGTCCGGGCGCCAGGTCTTGACGTCGACCAGCCCCGGCTCGACCGGCTCGAAGTCGCGGACGAACTCGGCCACCTCGTCGACCATGCGGTTCTTCCAGGTGATGCCCATCTTCTTCACCATCGCGTTGCCGGCGTCCACCCCGGCCTGGTCCGTGCCGGCCAGCTGCGAGTAGCCCAGGTAGCTGTCCGGGGCCATCGCCTCGCGCAGCACCGCGAGCATGTGGCGGATCTTGTCGTCGTCGACGATGGAGTGGGTCACCGAGAAGAGCAGCACGGCGACCGGCCGGGAGAAGTCGATCATCTCGCGGACGTCCGCGTCGGCCAGGATCTTCTCCGGCTCGGTGACGTCGGCGGCGATCACCCGGGTCGTCTCGTCGTCGGCCAGCAGCGCGCGCCCGTGCGCCAGCACGATCGGGTCGACGTCGACGTAGACCACCCGGGCGTCGGGCTGGAACTCCTGCGCCACCTGGTGCACGTTCGCCTGGGTCGGCAGCCCGCTGCCCAGGTCGAGGAACTGCCGGATGCCGAGGTCGCGGGCGAGGAACCGGACGGCCCGGTAGAGGAAGAGCCGGTTCTCCCGGGTCACGTCCAGACTGGCCGGGTACTGCGAGTTGACGAACTGCACGGCCGCCCGGTCCGCCGGGAAGTTGTCCTTGCCGCCCAGCGAGTAGTCGTACATCCGGGCCGAGGTCGGGACGTCGATCGGGAAGGCGGGGTAGCCTCCGTCGTTTGGCGCGGTCACGAGATCAGCTCCGTACGGATCGAGGGGACGGAACACCAGGGTAGCGGTTCCGTCGACCCTCCCTTTGCGAGTGTCGGCCAGAGTGCGTGTCGCGCTCAGCGACCGCAGCCCACCCGCTGTGACCCGAGCGCGATGTCGTCGAGCCACAGGTCGAAGTGGTCCGGGGTGGGGCCGCCCTGGTAGAGCTGCCAGCCGATCTTCACCGTGTCGGCCTGCGGCAGGACGAAGTCGACCGGGTTGCCGCCGTGCTCGGTGGTGGTGACCGTCATCTCCGGCTGGGCGACGCCGCCGATCCAGACCGCGACCCGGTTGTCGGCGGCGTCCCACTGCCACTCGAAGCACTGCCAGCGGTCCTCGACGGTGGGCGCGGACTCCCGCCAGTTGGTCCAGTCACCGGTCGGGCCGCCGTCGGCACCGACGCCCCAGTAGGAGCCGCCCAGCGGTGGCGCCCACTGGCCGCCGATCGGCCGTACCACCTCGGCACTGCCCGAACCGGTCGCCTCGACCAGGGTGAAGTGTGCCCAGTCGGGTGCGGTCGGGAAGGCGTCCACCTTCAACCGGATCCGGCCGTAGAAGCTGTTGCCCGGTGCGGCGAAGTCGTCCACCTTGAGGAAGGCCCGGCCGTTGCCCTCGGTGTGCACCCGCAGCACCTTGTCGTGCCGCTGCCGCTCCACCGTCAGGGTGCCGTCCTTGGTGTCGATGCCCCAGGCCAGCGAGGCGGCGCCACCGGTGGGCAGCCGTTCGAAGTCCTCGCAGAAGAGCAGCGTACGGGGACCGCAGCCGCCGTGGCCGCCACCGTGCCCGGCCGGGCCGCCGCCGGCCTGCGCGGCGCCGCCGCTGGCCAGCACCGCGGCGGCGGTGAGGAGGATGAGGGGAAACCGTTTCGTCAGCCCGACCATGGCGCAAGAGCATGACAGATATCGATGGAGTACGCCACCCGGTGCGACCAACTCCCCACCGACCGCATCGACATCGACGATGTTCTTTGATTCACTGGGAGGTCCCCGGCCGTGGTCCGGTGCCCACCCGCACCGCGCGTACCCGTACGTGCCCGCACCGGCCGGCGGCACGTGGCGGAGGTGTGTCTCATGAGCAGTGAGTCCGGATCGGACTCGCCCCCGGTCGACGTCCCCACCCCGGGCGTGTCCCGGCGCGGAGTGCTGCACCGGACGGCGGTCGCGTCGGCCGGGCTGGCCGTCGGCGCGACCGCCGGGCCGGCGATCGGCACCGGGCTGGCCGACCCCGCCGGGCCGGCGATCGGCACCGGGCTGGCCGAACCCGCCGTGGCGGCGCCGGCACCGGAGCCGGCCGCCGCCGCGACCGTCGAGATCACCCTGGTGGTCAACGGCCGCACCGAGCGGCTGCGGATCGACTCCCGGGTGACCCTGCTCGACGCGCTGCGCGAGCGGCTCGGGCTGACCGGGTCGAAGAAGGGCTGCGACCGGGGCCAGTGCGGCGCCTGCACGGTGCTCGTCGACGGCCGCCGGGTGCTCGGCTGCCTGACCCTGGCCGCGACCACCGCCGGCCGTCGGGTCACCACCGTCGAGGGGCTGGCCGACGGCGACCAACTGCACCCGGTGCAGCAGGCCTTCATCGACTGCGACGCCTTCCAGTGCGGGTTCTGCACCTCCGGGCAGATCATGTCGGCGGTCGCCCTGCTCGACGAGGGGCACACCGGCTCCGACGACGAGATCCGCGAACACATGTCCGGCAACATCTGCCGCTGCGGGGCGTACGAGAACATCGTGGTCGCCGTCCGGACGGCCCGGCGAAGCGGGGTGGACCGATGAGGCCCTTCGACTACACGACCGCGCAGGACGTGTCGCAGGCGCTGGCCGGCGGCGGTGCCGGCACGGCGTACCTGGCCGGCGGGACCACGCTGGTGGACCTGATGAAGCTCGAGGTGATGACCCCGCGCCAGGTGGTGGACATCAACCGGCTGCCGCTGCGCGGCGTCTCCGCCGACCGGGACGGGCTGCACATCGGTGCGCTGGAACGGATGAGCGACGTCGCCGGGCACGGGCTGGTGACCGCCGGATATCCGGTGCTCGCCCAGGCCCTGCTGCGCAGCGCCTCCCCGCAGTTGCGCAACATGGCGAGCATCGGCGGCAACCTGCTGCAACGGGTCCGCTGCGGCTACTTCCGGGACACCAGCACCGGCTGCAACAAGCGCCAGCCCGGCTCCGGCTGCCCGGCGATCGACGGCGAGAACCGCGGCCACGCCATCCTCGGCACCAGCGACTCCTGCGTCGCCACCCACCCCAGTGACCTGGCGGTGGCCCTGGTCGCGCTGGACGCACGCGTCCGGCTGGTCGGCCGGGGCGGGACCCGGGACGTCCGGCTCGCCGACTTCTACCTGCTGCCCGGCGACACCCCGCAGCGGGAGCACGACCTGCGCCCGGGCGAACTGGTCACCCGGGTCACCGTGCCGCCGCTGCCCTGGGCCACCCGATCGGCGTACCTGAAGATCCGGGACCGGCAGTCGTACGAGTTCGCCCTCGCCTCGGCGGCGGTGGCGCTCGACCTGCGCGGTGGCGTGGTCCGGGACGTACGGGTGGCGGTGGGCGGGGTCGGCACCCGGCCCTGGCGGCTGCCAGCGGTGGAGGACGCGCTGCGCGGCAGGGCAGCCCGGCCGGAGGTGTTCGAGGCGGCCGCCGCCCTGGCGGTCGAGGCGGCCCGGCCGCTGGCACACAACCGGTTCAAGACGACGCTGGTCCGGCGCACCATCGTGCGCGCCCTGACGAACCTGGTGGGGTCGAAATGAGCGGCGCTGCACGGACCGTCTCGGTCAACCGGGTCGACGGCCGGCTCAAGGTCACCGGCGGTGCCCGGTACGCCGCCGACCAGCCGGCCGAACGGCTCGCCCACGGCTACCTGCTGGTCAGTACGATCGCCCGGGGCACCATCCGGGCGATGGACGTGGCCGCCGCCGAGGCCGCCCCGGGGGTACTCGCCGTCTACACCCCGTTCCGCTCGCTGGCACTGCTCGGCAGCGGCACCCCGTTCAGCGTCGGGCACAGTTGGCTGCCGTTGCAGGACGCCGAGGTGCACTATCACGGCCAGGCGATCGGGCTGGTGGTGGCGGAGACGTTCGAGCAGGCCCGGGACGCGGCGGCACTGGTCCGGGCCGACTACGACGTACGGCCACCGGCGGCCTCCCTCGTCGACGGCATCCCCGGGGCCACCGACCCCGGCCCGATCACGGGCGAGCCGGCCCGGCTCGAGTTCCTGGCCGACGGGGTCGGTTCGATCGACGAGGCGCTGGCGGCCAGCGAGGTGACCGTCTCCGGCACCTACCAGCAGCCGGGCAAGCACCACAGCGCGATGGAGCCGCACGCCTGCGTGGCCGCCTGGCAGGACGGCGCGCTCACCCTCTACACCGGTACCCAGAGCGCGTCGCTGACCGTCGGCGCGATGGCGGCGGCGCTCGGCGTCGAGGCGGCCAAGGTCCGGGTGGTCAGCCCGCACGTCGGGGGCGGCTTCGGCAACAAGATCGCCACCTGGGCGCATCCGCTGCTCGCCGCGGCTGCCGCGCGGACGCTGGACCGGCCGGTGAAGGTGGTACTCACCCGGGAGCAGACCTTCACGGTCAGCGGAAACCGTTCCGCCGTACGCCAGACGGTGTCCCTGGGCGCCCGCCGGGACGGCACCCTGGTCGCGATCAAGCACCAGGTCTGGTCCAGCCAGTCCGCCTCGGGCGGCATCTTCGAGAACTCGGCGCACACCACCTCGCGCTACCTCTACAAAACTGAGAACCTGCACCTCGACCAGAAGATCGTGACGCTGGACGTACCGCCGCCGACCTGGATGCGGGCGCCCGGCCAGGAGTCCGGCTCCTTCGCGCTGGAGACCGCGCTCGACGAACTCGCCACCGAGCTGCGGCTGGACCCGGTCGAGCTGCGGCTGCGCAACAACGCAACGGTCTATCCGGGCCGGAACGTGCCGTGGTCCAGCAAGCACCTGGACGAGTGCTACCGGATCGGCGCGCAGCGGTTCGGCTGGGCCCGGCGCAACCCGACGCCCGGTGCCGTCGTACGCGGCGAGTGGCTGGTCGGGATGGGGGTGGCCACCGCCAACTATCCCGGCGAGCGGTTCCCCGCCTCGGTGCAGGTGCGGTTCCGGCCCGACGGCGACGTCTCGGTCGCCAGCGCCACCGCCGACCTCGGCACCGGAATGTGGACGGTGCTGGCCGTGCTCGGCGCGGAGGCGCTCGGCCTGCCGGTCTCCCGGATCCGCAGCGATCTCGGCGACTCCACCCTGGCCGCGAACATCGGCTCGTTCGGCTCGGCCTCCACCGCGAGTACCGGCCCGGCGGTGGCCGCCGCCGCCGAGGCGGCGAAGACCGCGCTGATCACCCTGGCCGTGACCGACGAGCGGTCGCCGCTGCACGGGGTGCCCGCCGCCGACGTCCGGTACGACCGGGGTGATCTCGTCGCCCCCGACCGGCGGATCGGCTTTCCGGAGCTGCTCCGGGCGGTCGGGTCGGAGGGTGTCGAGGCGACCGGCAGCGCGGCTCCCGGCCCGGAGCACGGGCAGCACGCCTTCACCTCGTTCGGCGCGCACTTCTGCGAGGTCCGGGTCAACCGGTGGACCGGTGAACCCCGGCTGAGCCGGATGACCACGGTGATCGACGGCGGCGCGATCATCAACGCCAAGACCGCCCGCAGCCAGATCATCGGTGGTGTCATCTTCGGCATCGGCCAGGCGCTGCTGGAGGGCGCCGCCGTCGAGCCGGAGACCGGCCGGATCGCCAACGGCAACTTCGCGGACTACCTGCTGCCGGTCAACGCCGACGTACCCCCGATCGACGTGCATTTCCTCGACCACCCGGACCTGCTGTTCAACCCGCTCGGCGCGCGGGGGATCGGCGAGATCGGCACGGTCGGGGTCGCCGCCGCGATCGGCAACGCCGTCTACAACGCCACCGGGCGGCGGATCCGGGAGCTGCCGATCAGCCTGGACAAGCTGCTCGACTGAGTACGGCACGTCGAACCGACGCGAACCGGGAGGGCGCTGGCTCCCCGGAGACCCCACCGGGGCCGGGTCGTCTGCCAAGATGGGCGGATCATGCCTGATCCACCCGCGGGGAGGAGACCGGTGACCTGGGTCGAGATGCTCGCCTACTGCCTGGCGAAGCCGGGTGCCTGGCAGGACGAGCCGTGGGAGGGCGACGTGGTGGTGAAGGTCGGGCCGAAGGTCTTCGCCTTCCTCGGCCAGGAGTCGCGGTCCAGCGTCGGGGTCAAGTGCGGTCCGAACCGGGAGGTGGCCGACGAGTGGCTGCACCGGTTTCCGGACGACGCCTCGGTGATGGCCTACCTCGGGCGGTCCGGTTGGAACACCCTGCGGCTCGGTGCCGGGATCCCCGACGACGAGTTGCGGGAGGCGGTGGACGCCTCCTATTCGGCGGTCCTCGCCAAGCTGCCCAGACGCGACCGCCCGACGGCCTGACCCGCCGCAGCGGGAGGCCGCCGGACGGGCCGGGATGGCCCACGGTCGGGCGGATCGCGGCGGGCCGGCCGTCGGGCGGGTCGCGGCGGATCAGCCGCCGGACGGGCCGGGGCGGGTCAGCCGTTGGCGGGTGCGGGCAGCGCCGGCCCGGGGAACCCGGTGGGCACCGGAGCGTCGACCGGTACCGGCTGCTCGGCTTCCGCCCGGCGGCGTTCGCGGGCGGCACGGCGTCCGGAGGGCACCAGCAGTGCCGCCACCATCGCGGCCAGGGAGAGCACGGTGAGCATCGCGAAGCCGTGGGTGAAGCCGGCTTCTCGGGGCAGCCCGCTCGGCTGCGGGTTCGCGGTGACGACGCTGCTCATCACCGCCGCGCCGATCGCGCCGCCGATGGTGCGGATGTTGGCGTTCATCCCGGTCGCCGCCCCGGTCTGGCTGGCCGGGACGTTCCGGACCACCAGGTTGGTCATCGAGGAGAAGGCGAGCCCGATGCCGAGGCCGAAGAGGCCGGCGGCGAAGCCGATCTGCCAGCGCGCGTCGTGGGCGACCACCAGGGAGGCACCGGAGAGGGTACTGAGTGCGGTGCCGGTGGCGAGCTGGGCCCGGGCGCTGAACCTCGGCTCCAGCCGTCCGCTGACCAGCCCGGCCACGAACATGGTGACCAGCATCGGCAGCATCAGCAGGCCGGCGGCGGTGATGCTGGCGCCGAAGCCGTACCCGGCGCTCGTCGGCGCCTGCACGAACTGCGGCAGGAAGGCGTAGATGGCGAACATGGCCGCGCCGTAGAGCAGCGCCACGAGGTTGGTGGTCCAGACGCCGGGGTGGCGCATCATCCGCATGTCGATCAGCGGGTTGGCCGAGCGGCTCTCCAGCACGACCCAGCCGAGCAGGCCGGCGACGGCCAGGGCCAGCAGGGCGAGTACCCGGCCGGAGCCCCAGCCCCACTCGGGGGCCTTGCTGACCCCGAGCAGCAGCGCGACCAGCCAGCCGGCCAGGAGTACGGTGCCGGGCCAGTTGATCCGTCCGGCGGTGCGCACCGGTGACCGCGGTATGAACAGGTACGCCGCCAGCGCGGTCGCCGAGACGACGATCAGTGGAATCCAGAACAGCCAGCGGTAGTCGAGCGCGGCGACGATCGGCCCGGCCGTCACCACGCCGAGCCCGCCACCCACGGCGATGATCGCTGACATCGCGCCGATGGCCGAGGACATCCGGCTGGCCGGGAACTCGTCCCGGATGATCCCGAACGAGAGCGGGAAGACGGCACCACCGACGCCCTGCACCACCCGGGCCACCAGCAGTACGCCGATGTTCGGGGCGAGCGCGGCGACCAGCGAGCCGGCGGCGATGGCGGCCAGCGAGACGACCAGCATGCGTTCCTTGCCGACCATGTCCCCGATCCGGCCGAGGATCGGCGTGAAGATCGACGCCGACAGCAGGTACGCGGTCAGCACCCAGGTGACGGTGTTCGGCGAGGTGTGCAGGTCGTGCTGGATCGTCGGGAGTACCGGGCTGATCAGCGACTGCAACATCGCGAAGAAGCCGGCGCCGGCGGCGAGGACGGCGAAGGTCGCCCGCCGGGAGGCGGGACGGATGAACCGGGTCACGGATGGATCTCCCATGTGTTGGTGCTTCGAGTTCCGATCGGGGATCGGGAGCCGGCCGGGTGCACCGGTCGACGGCCCGCCCGTCGGTCACGTGTGGGTCCGTGCGCTCTGGGTGGCTCGGCCCGGGTGTGCGCGTCGTCCGGTCGATCGCGTTGCCGGGTCGGCCCGAGGTAGGCGCCGTCGGACCCTCCGCCCGAGGTACGGTATACGGAGGCACGACTCCGGTATTTAGCTTCCGGAGGGGTGCCTCCGCATAAACGTAGCGGAGGGATGCCTCCGCTTGCAACCGGGACGGGGTGACGTGTGCCATGACCAGCTCCGGTTCCACGCCCGCCAACCTCGCCGGCCGACCCAAACGGGCGGATGCGCGGCGAAACCGCCAGGCCCTGGTCTCGGCCGCCCAGGAGGTGTTCGCGGAGTACGGTGCGGCCGGCTCGCTGGAGGAGGTCGCCCGGCGGGCGGGAGTCGGCATCGGCACCCTCTACCGGCACTTCCCCACCCGGCGGGATCTCTTCGAGAGCCTCTATCTCGACGAGGTCGAGGCGCTCGCCCGCACCGCCACCGAACTGGCCGACCAGCCGCCCTGGGAGGCGCTCACCGGCTGGCTGCGGCGGTTCGTCGGGTACACGGTGACGAAACGGGCGCTCGCCGAGGAGCTGTCACACGATTCGGAGTTCTTCCAGAGCTGCCGGATCGAGATCTACACGGCCGGCGAGCCGCTGCTGGCCCGGGCCCAGGCCGCCGGGGTCGTCCGGGCGGACGTGAGTTTCGACGACACGGTGCGGCTGCTCAGCGGGATCACCAAGGTTCAGTACACCGACCCGGAGCAGTTGGAGCGGGTGCTCGGGGTCGCCCTCGACGGCCTGCGCGCTCCCGGCTCCGACCGGCGCGGCCGATAGCGGTCTGGCGGTCAATGCGCCATCCCCCCGCCCACGTTGAGCACCACCACCCCGGCGACGATGAGGCCGATTCCGGCGATCTTGGTCAGGGTGACCGGCTCGCCGAGGAAGGTGGCGCCGATCGCGACGATCGCCGCCGTACCGAGGCCGGACCAGATCGCGTAGGCGACGCCGACCGGCACCTGCCGGACCGCCTGGGAGAGCGCCACGAAGGAGACCAGGTAGCCAGCCAGGCAGGCCACCGTCGGCCAGAGCCGGGTGAACCCGTGGGTCGCCTTGAGGGTACTGGTCGCGAAGACCTCGGCACCGATCGCCACGAACAGGAACAGGTAGGCCAGCATGACACTCCTCCCGACCGGTCTGGCACAAGGTACTAACCAGGCAGGTGTCGGAGTGGGCTAGGGCGGGTCAGGTTGGACTGCGGGTAGAGGTCGTCTCCCGGCTGGCAGCCCGGCAAAGACCGAAGCCGCTGGCTATCGTCTGTTCCATGATCCTCCGCCACATCACCGTCGACTCTGCCGACCCGTACCAACTGGCGACGTTTTGGAGCAGCGCGACTGGATGGCCCATATCGGACGTGGATGAGCCGGGTGACGACGAGGTCCTCATCGAGGCTCCCTCTGCCGTACCCGGGATCCTGTTCGTCAAAGTGCCCGAGGGCAAGACGGTGAAGAACCGGATCCACTTCGACTGGGAGCCGACGGAGCGAACCCGCGACGACGAGGTTGACCGGGTCATCGCCCTCGGCGCCAGACTGCACGAGGACCACCGAACCGCAGATGGACGCGGCTGGGTCACACTCCTCGACCCCGAAGGTAACGAGTTCTGCATTGAGCAGGGCAGAGTCGAGAACCGCGGCTAGGGCGCGCCCGACTCCTCCTCGGCGTAGAGCCGGGTGACGGTCTCGGCGACGCAGCAGGGCTTGCCGCCCCGCTCCGACTCGACGGTGACCCGGAGGACCACCTGCGCCCCGCCGCCGGAGACCGGGTCGGCCTGGAGCAGTTCCGCGCCGACCCGGACCGCGTCCCCGGTACGCAGCGGCGCGGGGAAGCGCACCCGGTTCAGCCCGTAGTTGATCGCCAGCCGGATCCCCTCGACCCGGTAGAGCTGGCCGACCAGCACCGGCAGCAGGGAGAGGGTGAGGAACCCGTGCGCCACCGTCGTCCCGTACGGGCCGGTGGCCGCCCGCTCCGGGTCGACGTGGATCCACTGGTGGTCGCCGGTGGCCTCGGCGAACGCGTTCACCCGGTCCTGCTCGATCCGGTGCCACGGCCCGGGGCCGAGCTGCTCGCCGACCGCTCCGGCGAGTTCGGTGAGGGAGGCGAAGGTCCTCATTCCAGATGCCCTCCGAGCTTGGTGTAACCGCGGAGCAGGTCCCGCGAGATGATGAGTCGTTGCATCTCGTCCGTGCCCTCGAAGATGCGCAGCAGCCGGACCTGCCGGTACCAGCGCTCGATCGGCAGTTCCCGGGTGTAGCCCATGCCGCCGTGGATCTGCATGACCCGGTCGACCACCCGGTTGACCATGCCGGCGCCGTAGAGCTTGGCCATCGAGGTGGCGTGTCGGGGGTCGCGCCCGGTGTCGACCGTCCAGGCGGCCCGGAGCACCAGCCAGCGGGCCGCCTCCAGCTCGGTCTCCGAGTCCGCGATCATCCACTGGATCGCCTGGTTGGCGCCGATCGGCCGGCCGAAGGTCTGCCGGGTGTTGGCGTACTCGATCGCCATCCCCAGGGCGCGTTCGGCGATGCCCAGCGCGTGCGACGGGATCAGGTAGCGCCCCTTGCCGATCCAGCGCATGCCGAGGCTGAAGCCCTGGCCCAGCTCGCCGAGGATGTTGCGGTGCGGCACGCGTACGTCGTCGAAGACCAGCGACGCCGGCCCGCCCTCCCCCATCGTCTGGATGGGTTCGGAGGTCCAGCCCATCGTCCGGTCCACCAGGAACGCGGTCGCGCCGCCGTCGTGCACCTTGCGGTCCGGGTCGGTCACCGCGACGACGATGGCGAAGTCCGCCTCGTTGCCGTTGGTGATGAAGGTCTTCTCGCCGCGCAGCACCCAGTCGTCGCCGTCGCGCCGGGCCCGCAGCCGGATGTTGGCCACGTCCGAGCCGGCGCCCGGTTCGGTGATCGCGAAGCAGGAGATCCGGTCGCCCTCGATGGTGGGGATCAGGAACTCCTCGCGCTGCTCCGCGTCGGCCTCGAAGAGGATGTTGTCCGCCTCGCCGCCGAACCGGAACGGTACGAAGCTGCGCCCGATCTCGGTCCAGATCAGCGACTGGGTGACGGCGGGCAGGGCCATCCCGCCGTACTCCTCGGGGGTGTCCAGGCCCCAGAAGCCGAACGCCTTCGCCTTGAGCTGGAGTTCCCGCAGCTCGTCGTGGCGCAGACCGGGCTGGTGGGCGCGTTCCCGGCGCAGCACCTCCGACTCCAGCGGCATCACCTCGTTGCGGATGAAGGCGCGGGCGGTGTCCCGGATGGCCCGTTCCTCGTCACCGAGGGAGAAGTCCATGTTGTCGTCCTCTCGGGTTAGCGCGCACCGCCGTTGACGTAGAGCGTCTGGCCGCTGACGTAGGAGGCGTCGTCGCTGGCCAGGAAGGCGATCACCGCGGCGACCTCCTCCGGCTGGCCGACCCGGCGCAGCGGGGTCTGCTCGGCCGCGTACTTCTGGTGCTCGGCGGGGGTGGCACCGACCCGCTCGGCGGTGGCGGCGGTCATCGCGGTGGCGATGTAGCCGGGTGCGACGGCGTTGACGTTGATGTTGAAGGGGCCGAGTTCGATCGCGAGGGTGGCGGTGAGGCCCTGCACCCCGGCCTTGGCCGCCGCGTAGTTGACCTGGCCCCGGTTGCCGAGCGCGGAGCGGCTGCTGAGGTTGACGATCCTGCCGTACTTCGCCTTCACCATGTGCCGCTGCGCCGCCTGGCAGCAGTGGAACATGCTGGTCAGGTTGGTGGTGATTACGGCGTCCCACTCGTCGGCCGGCATCTTGAACAGCAGGTTGTCCCGGGTGATCCCGGCGTTGTTCACCAGCACGTCGAGCCGGCCGTACGCCGCGACGACCTCGTCGAAGGTGGCCGACACCGCCGCGCCGTCGGTGACGTCGCAGCCGTACCCGCTGGCTTGTCCGCCGGCCTGGACGATTTCGTCGGCGGCCTGCCGCGCCCGCTCGGCAGCCAGGTCGACGACGGCCACGGTGGCGCCCTCGGCGGCCAGCCGCCGCGCGGTGGCCGCACCGATCCCCTGGGCCGCCCCGGTGACGACGGCGACCCGGTCGGCGAATCTGCCCACGTTGCACTCCTCGCTGGTGGATTCGGGTGACCGGGAGAGCGTCTCCGAGCGGAGCGCCGCGCTGCCGGCATCCCGGGCCGGCGGTGTCCCGGCCGTTGCCCGTTAAGCTAGCGCTGGAAGTTTTTCCGCGCCAGTCCCCCATCGTTCCCCGAACCCGAACACGGACCCGCGCAGAACCCCGAGCAGGAGGGCGACCGAGCATGCCGCGACCTCGTCAGGCCCTGTTGAGCCGGCAGCGGATCGTCGAGGCCGCCGCCGCGCTGATCGACGCCGAAGGGCTGGCGGCGCTCTCCACCCGCCGCCTGGCGACCGCACTCGGGGTACGCGGCCCGTCGCTCTACAACCACTTCGCCACCAAGGACGAGATCCTCGACGCGGTCGCCGACGCCATCACGGCAGAGGTCGACGTCTCCTACTTCGGCAGCCACGACTGGCGGGACGCGCTGCGGCTCTGGGGGCACTCCTACCGGCAGGCGCTGGTCGCGCACAGCAACATCGTGCCGTACCTGGCCCAGGGGCCGGGGCGGCGGCCGGCGGCGCTGGCGATGGCGGACGCCGTCTACGGCGGGCTGGTCAGGGCCGGCTGGCCGCCCGCCCGGGCTACCCACATCGGCGCGCTGATGCGCTATTTCGTCGCCGGTTCGGCGCTCGGCTCGTTCGCCCGGGGCTTCGTCGAGGACCCGCAGCTCTACGCCGCGCATCCGCACCTGGGTCAGGCACACCGGCTCGCCGAGCACCAGCGCAGCGTCGACGAGGGCGCCTTCGCGCTCGGCCTGGACGCCCTGATCGACGGGCTGGCCCGGACCTACGAGCGGATCGTCGGCCCGCTGCCACCGCTGCGGGAGAGCTGACCGGTGTACCCGTCGCGGCCGGGGGCTCGCCGCGACGGGTACACCGATCCGGTCAGCTCTCAGGTGTTGTTGGCCAGGGCCAGCAGTCGGTCCCGGGCGCCGTTGAACCAGTCCCGGTCCACCGCGCCGGAGATCCCCGGCACGCTGCCGGTCGAGGTGTACTGCCACATCGTGTAGAAGCCCCAGCCGGCCGGCAGGGCGCCCGGCGCGCTCGCCCAGCGGGCGATCCAGAGCGGACTCGTACCGGCGAAGCCGGAGTAGTTGCCGGTGCAGCTGCTCCACCAGCTCGTCGTGGTGTAGATGACGGCGTGCCGGCCGGTACGCGCCCGGTAGGTGTTCAGGAAGTCGCGGATCCAGGCGACCATGCCGCTCTGGGACAGCCCGTGGCAGCCGGCCTCCAGGTCGAGCGCGCCGGGCAGGGTGAGGTTGTCCGCCGACCAGGCGCCGCCGTTGCTGGCGAAGTAGTTGGCCTGGGCGGCACCGCTGGAGGCGGCCGGGCGGGCGAAGTGGTAGGCGCCCCGGATCACCCCGGCGGCGTGCGCGGCCGGATAGTTGGTGTTGAACCGCGAGTCCTTGAAGGTGGTGCCCTCGGTGGCCTTGATGTAGGCCCACTGGATGCCGGCGTTGCGCACGCTGGTCCAGTTGATCGCGCCCTGGTAGTGCGACACGTCGATGCCGGGGGTCGTCGCCGCCTGGGCGGGGCCGGCGGTGACCGCGAGTGTGGCGGCGACCAGCGCGGCCACGGTGAGCACGGAGCTGAGCAGGTGGCCCGGGCGGGTGGCCCGGCGTCCGGAGTCGCTCATCGATCCTCCCGATGGGGGGTGTGGAGGGTATCGACGCCCATAGTTGAAGATATCTGTCTATGATCACAAGTGTTTGCG
Organism: Plantactinospora veratri; assembly: GCF_036421995.1. Lineage (NCBI taxonomy): Bacteria > Bacillati > Actinomycetota > Actinomycetes > Micromonosporales > Micromonosporaceae > Plantactinospora > Plantactinospora veratri. Next base: position 153,638 of record NZ_JAZGQL010000009.1, on the reverse strand, counting down.
TAGTTAATTTTCTCCATCAGTCCGCCGGCTCGGCGGCGCAGGACCCGTCGTGGTCGGCCCGCGACGCGCAGCGACGACCACCGGGCAACCGCCGGTCACAGCAGACCCGATGGTGTACGTGCGGCGCGTCCGCCGCGCAGACCGTGGCCTGCCCCGCCTCGATCTCCGGCAGGAAGCCGATCGACCGGGCGAGCGCGTACGCCAGCTCGACCGCCCCGGCGAGGTCGGCACTGGTCGCCGGAAGGCGGATCAGATACCGGGGTCCCACCCCGTCCCGCCCACCGGCTGCCGGTGCCGCGTCCCGGGGCGACGGATCGAGGACCCGGTCGGCGATCTGGTTCGGCGGTGTACGTCGCCGCCCCGGAACCGGGCCGCCGATCGTTCTCAGCAGACGCATCGGACTCACGCTGTTTCCTCTCCGAAGAACTGAAACGGGCCGCCGAATTCCTGGAGCGCCAGTTCTCCTCGGTCGCCCGCTGGGAACGGGCCGAGTGGCCGTTCCGGCGTGGCGTGGTCGTCTCGCTGCTCGACCTCTATGGCGAGCACGACCCGCGTACCCGGGCGCACCTCATCCAGCTCGCCGAGGACGCCTGGCGGACCGACCGGTGGGACGACGACTACGACGAGATCGTCGACGCCTCGTTCATCGACTTTCCCTGGCTGGAGACCCGGGCCGAGCAGATCTGCTCCTTCGACGCGATGCTGATGCCGGGGCTGATGCAGACCCCGGAGTACGCCGAGGCGGTGATTCGCAACGCCGAGGGAAAGCGGGCCACGCCGTTCTCGGTGGCGAAGTGGATGCAGTTGCGGCTGGATCGGCAGCGGGTGCTGGAGCCCGACTTCGGGGTCACCGTCTCGGCGGTACTCGACGAGAGCGTGCTGCGCCGCCCGGTCGGCGGCCCGGCCCTGATGCGCGGCCAGTTGACGCACCTCGGCGAGCTGCTGCGCCGGCCCAACGTGCAGCTCCGGGTCCTCCCCGCCACCGTCGGCCTAAACCCCGGCCTCGACGGCTCGTTCGTTCTGTTCAGAATGCCGAAGCCCTATCCCGAAGTCGCGTATGCGGAGACGCTCGGCGGCCGACTCTTCATGGAAGCACCGAAATCCAAGCGGTAGGCGGAGGCGTACGCTCGGTTGCAGCAGATGGCGCTCGACCCGACCGGGTCGGCGAGGCTGATCGCGACGATCGCGGAGGAGTTGTGATGCGCGAGTCCCTGCCGGCGGTTGCCTGGCACATCAGCACGAAAAGCGCGAGCAACGGCGGAAGCTGTGTCGAGGCCGGCCCGCTGCTGGACGGCTCCGGCCGGGTCGCCGTACGGCACAGCAAGGCACCGGACGCTGCGGTGATCGTCTACACCCGACCGGAGTGGGACGCCTTCCTGGCCGGCGCCAAGGACGGCGAGTTCGACTTCCCGCCCGCCTGATCCCGGCACCCGCCAGCCTCCACTCAGCGACCCGACGGCGCGGCCGGGTCAGAGCGGGACGGCGCCGGGCCGCCCATCCTCCACCACGTACGACGCGAGCGTACGGACGTCCGCGTCGGGACTGGTCACCTGACCACGCCAGCCCTCGGTGCGCACCGCTCGGACGTCGGTACGCCACCGCCGGCGGTCGAGCTGGCAGAGCAGGTAGCCACGGTCGTACCCGGCGAAGTAGCGGACGTGCGGCATCTCGGCGGCGATCAGAGCCCGGGTCCCCGCCTCCTCCTCGGCGGTCGTACCGCGACTGCTGATCGCGGCACCGGTGAACTCGGTCGCCACGGTGGGCGACCCGGGATCGTCGAAGTCGACCCTCAGGTCGCTGAAGATGTTGACGTGGATGTCGCCGGAGAGCATCACCGGGTTGCGGACGCCCCGAACGGCGAGCGTGTCGAGCAGCCGCGCCCGGCTCTCCGGGTAGCCGTCCCACTTGTCCGTTGAGAACGTCTGACCGGGGCCGGGCTGGTAGTCGAAGCGGGCCATCAGCACCTGCGCGGTGGTGACGTTCCACCGGGTCCCGGCGTTGGCGAGGCTTCCGGTCAGCCATGCCTCCTGCGCGGCGCCGAGCATGTCTCCCGGAGTGCGGTAACTGCGGGTGTCGGTGATGTTGAGCCGGAGCAGGTCGCCCACGGTGAGGCTGCGGTAGAGGCGGAACTGCGGGCCGGGGCGGGCGGCGGGGCGCAGCGGCAGGTGTTCGTAGTACGCCTGCCGGGCTGCGGCCAGCCGGGCGGCGAAGGCGGGATCGGCAGCCTGGCCACCGCCCCAGTTCGGGGCAACCTCGTGGTCGTCCCAGGTGAGTGCCCAGGGCACCGCCGCGTGCGCCTGCTGCAACTGCGGGTCCGTCTTGTAGAGGGCGTGCCGCAGCCGGTACTGCTCCAGCGTGTGCGGCTCGGCGCGGACCGGTTCCGGCGGCAGCGCGGCGCGGGCATAGCCGGGGGTGTCCTCGGTACCCTGCGGGGTGATCTCGCCCCCGTAGAGGTAGTCGCCGAGGTGCAGGACGAGGTCGATCTCCTCCTCGGCGATGTGCCGGTAGCCGGCGTAGTAGCCGTTCTGCCAGTCCTGGCAGGACGCCACCGCGAAGCGGTACGCCGAGGGTGCCGAGCCGTACGCCGGAAGGGTGCGGGCACGTCCCGCCGGGCTGATCCGGCTGCCGACCCGGAACCGGTAGTGGTACGGCCGGCGCGGTGCCAGTCCGGTGACCTCGACATGTACCGAATGCGCCCACTCCGCGACCGCGGTCGTGGCGCCACTGTGGACGATCCGGCGGAATCCGGCGTCCTCGGCGACCTGCCACCGCACCTGCACCGGTCTCGCCGGCATGCCGCCGCCCGGTTCCAGAGGCTGGGGCGCGAGCCGGGTCCAGATCACGAACCCGTCCGGCGCGGGGTCCCCGGAGGCGACGCCGAGGGTGAACAGCTCCGCCGGCAGGGCCGGCCGCACCCGGTGGGTCGATGCCACCGCCGGTCGTCCCGCCGCCACCAGACCGACCGCCGCACCCGCGACGAGTACGCCCCGCCGGGTCATCTTCGAAGTCATGGCGGCAGGGTAGCCGCGCCACCTAGATGGCACAACCAGCTAGTGCCCAGTGCCCTGTCGGACCGTTGGCGTCGATGTCGAGGGGTTGGCGTTGATGTCGAGGGGTCAGGCCCGAGCATCGGGTCGCGGTTCGGCCATACGGGTTCGTGCCGCCGCCGCACCCCGGCACATGATCGACGGCGGCGGCCCGTGCCAACGCCGCATCAGCCGCCCGTCGGGGCCGCTGGTCAGCCTCGGATTCGGAATGGGGCGAGGGTGGCCCGGATCTGGTCGCCCGCGCCCCAGTCGTCGTCGAACTGGGCCAGTACGGCGAGGTGTTGGCGCAGCTGGACGATCGGCATCCGGGCCCGCCAGTCGGCGTCGAGGGAGGTCAGCTCCGGATAGACCTCGAAGAACCGTTGCGCCTCGGGTGGCGGCGAGGTGGACCAGACGTGGGCGAGGTCGACCTCGGCCCACATGTAGGAGACCGCCGGGTCGATCAGCGCCGGCCGCCCGTCCGCCGTGGCCAGGACGTTCTGTGCCCACAGGTCGCCGTGGGTCAGGCACGCCGGCCGGTCCGGCAGCAGGTCGGGCAGCCGGTGGCAGAGCCGCTCCAGCGCCGCCCGGTCGCCGTGGTCGAGTGCCGCCTCGACGCGGGGCTGCCCGAGCCACCGGAGCAGCCGGTGCTCCGCGAAGAACGCGAAGCCGTCGTCGGTCCAGGTGTTGGTCTGCCGGCGGCGGCCCAGCCAGTTGTCGCGGTGCCATCCGAAGCGCGGATGGACGGTGCTCGTGTGCAGCCGGGCGAGCATGTGCGCGAACTGCTCCCAGAAGGTCTCGCTGCGCGGCCTCGGCCGCAGCGCCGACAACACGAGCAGTTCCCGGTCCGCCCGGATCACCTCGGGGGTCACCACGCCGCCGAGTTCGCGCAGCGCGGCCAGCCCTTCGGCCTCCGCGACGAAAACGTCGTCGGCCGGCGCCTCGGCGAACGCCTTGACGAAGACCGGCGGCGCGTCCCGGCGGGTGGCTATGCCCGCCAGCGCCGCCACTCCGCCCGTCGCCGGCTCCACCGTGACGACGTCGCGCATCCCGGCCCCGAGCATGCGCTCCAGCAGGAACGTCGCCGAGCGCATCACCGACAGCTTCCTCCTCGTCCGGGTGCGGTCAGCGGCGTCGCATGGCGTACCAGGCCGCGCCGGCCACCACGACGGCCAGCGGCACGAGGCAGCAGACGAGGGTCAGGAGATGCCACGGCTTGATAGCGCCCATGGCGGGTGACCCTAGTCCACGGATCGACGTCGGGTGCGGCGGCTACCGCCGGCCCACCCGACGCGCACGGTGCTCCGACGCTCAACGGGCCCCGGCACCCGATTCCTGGTGGGCGGTACGCAGCGCGGAGAGGAACGCCTCGACCGGCTGCGCGCCGGAAATGCCGTACCTGCGGTCCAGCACGAAGAAGGGTACGCCGTTCGCACCGAACGCCCGGGCCTGCGCGATGTCGGCCTCGACGTCCTTGGCGTACTCGTCGCCGGCCAGTACCCGGCGGGCCGCGTCGGCCGGTACTCCGACCTCGGTGCCGAGCCGGACCAGGGTCTCGGTGTCGTCGACGTTCTCCGCCTCGATCAGGTTGGCTCGCATCAGCCGCTCGTGCAGCTCGGTGCCGAGCCCGTACTCCCGGGCGAGGTGGGTCAGCCGGTGCGCGTCGAAGGTGTTGGCCATGATCGACCGGTCGAGGTGGTAGTCCAGCCCCTCCTCGGCGGCGAGCGCGGTCACGTGCCCCTGCATCGCGGCGACCTGGGCCGGCGACGCGCCGAGCTTCTCCCGCAGCGCCTCCGGGACGGGCCGGGGCTCCCCCTTCGGGTAGGACGGGTCGAGCTGGAAGCTGCGCCAGACGACCTCGACCTCGTCGGCGTGCTCGAACCTCCCGAGTGCCGTCTCCAGCCGCCGCTTCCCGAGATAGCACCACGGGCAGACGATGTCGGACCACACTTCGAGTTGCACTGATCTTCTCCTCGGTTCTACCGGCAGGTTCCGTCCGAGCACACCGGGGCGTCCTCACCGGCGGTGAGCATCACCAGGCCCGGTACCGCCGGAAGCGGTGCCGGCTCTGTCGGCTCGTCACCTGGTACGTCCGGTTCGGCGGCCGGTCGGGCAGCCGACCCGGCTGCCGCCAATTCCGCCTCCGACCTGGTCAGACTCATCATGGCTCCCTTGTCACTCCTTCTCGGTAACCTGATGCGCGTCAGGTTCATTCCAGCGGTGCGGCTCGGGACGGTAGGCCACATCCGTGACGTCGAGTTCGCGCAACTGCTCCGGGTCGGCGACCGCGTCCACGGCGATGATCCGGCCGTTCCCGACGACGAAGCTGATGGCGATCCGGATCCGGCCGCCGGCCACCACCACCGCACCCGGCGCGCCGTCGATGACGGCGGCCCGCGCGCCCTGGGCCCGGCCGGCGAAGAAGCCGGCGACCTGCTCCGCGCCGCGCAACTCGGCGCGGCCGCCGAGCCGGACGGCGACGCGGTCGGCCCGGATCACCACGTCCGGGTCGAGCAGGGTGAGCAGCGTGCTGACCTCGCCGCCGCGTGCGGCGGTGAGGAAGGCGTCCACGATCTCGCGCTGGCGTGGCAGGTCCGCCTCCGGAGTGGCGGCCTCCGCCTGGATCCGGCGGCGGGCCCGGCTGGCGAGCTGCCGGGACGCGGCAGGGCTGCGCCCGACGATCGGGGCGATCTCGTCGTAGGAGACCGCGAAGAGGTCGTGCAGGACGAAGGCGAGCCGCTCGGCCGGGGTCAGGGTCTCCAGCACCACCAGCAGGGCCAGCCCGACCGAGTCGGCCAGCATCGCCTCGCGCTCCGGATCGGCCTGCTCGGAGGTGGCGACCGGTTCGACGGTACGGGCGTCGAGCGGGTCCTCCCGGCGGGAGCCGCGCGACCGGAGCATGTCCAGGCAGATCCGGCCGACCACGGTGGTCAACCAGGCGCCGAGGTTGTCGACTCCGCTGGTGTCGGTCCGGCTCAGCCGCAGCCACGCCTCCTGGACCGCGTCGTCCGCCTCGGCCGACGACCCGAGCATCCGGTACGCCACGGCGCGCAACTGTGCCCGGTTCCGCTCGAACCGTTCGGCCAGCAGGTCCTTGTCACTCACGGTAGAGCCCTCACTTCGTCGTCCATGCCCGCATTGTGAGCTATGCCACTTTCGTCACAGCATCTCCATCGGGGCCGTCACTACAGCGACGGACGGGAACGGGCCGGCGTGACAACGACACACCGGCCCGACCTCAAAATCGTAAGGGAGACAGTCATGCAGGCACGGATCAACAACCCCGCCGCGCTCCTGCCGGAGGCGGTCAAGGCGATCAACCTGCTCTACAAGGAGAGCCACTCGGTCGGACTGCCGGCGTCCACGCTGGAACTCGTACACCTGCGGGCCAGCCAGATCAACGGGTGCGGTCCGTGCGTGGACAGCGGCGCCCGGGCCGCGAAGAAGAACGGTGAGACCGACGAGCGGCTCTTCGCGGTGGCGGCCTGGCGGGAGACGCCCTACTTCACCGACGCCGAGCGCGCGGCGTTGGCCCTCGCCGAGTCGGCCACCCGGCTGGCCGACCAGGCCGACGCCGTACCGGACGAGATCTGGGCGGACGCGGCCAAGCACTTCGACGAGCGGGAGCTGGCGGCCCTCGTCCTCTGGATCGCCACCACCAATCTCTTCAACCGGATCAACGTCACCACCCGGCAGCCGGCCCCGCAGAACTGGGGCTGACCGCGCATCGCCCGGTGCCGACCAGCGCTCGCGGGTGGCGGCCCGGCCGCCACCCGCGAGCTGCTCCCGCCCAGCCCGCTCCCACCACCGCCCGACCGCGACATGGACCGGAAGTTCTCCGTAACTTTCGGTCACGCCCTTCCGGATCTCGGGTACCCGACTGTCGTTCCGGCCGACGAGCCGCCGTCCCGATCGGTCAGTCAACACACTGACCTGCTGAAACAACCTCGGAGCGAATCGCTACCAGCAGAGGGTTTCCGCAATATTTCCGGGAAGCGTTGACATGTGACCGGAACCCGACCAATACTGTCGCCATCAACAGACCTCCATATCTGTCGATGGCTCACCACCACGGCTCGCTCTCCGGTCATCGGCCGCGCGACGACCGGTCCACCACCACCGCGCCGTACGACTCCGACGTCCCATGCCCGTCACGGGCCACCGGCGGCCCCGCCGGGGCGTACCGCGCTGCTGGCCTCGCGCCAGCCGTCCGAGGAGGATGCAAAGTACATGAACGACCTGAACCACACCCCCACCAGATCTAGAGGGCGCGGCCGCATGCGGCTGCTCCTCGGTGCCACCTGCGCCGCAGCGATGGCCGTCGCCGGCACGGTGGCGGTCAGCACTCCGGCACATGCCGAGGCCGACCGGACCCTGACCTCGAACGCCACCGGCACGCACAACGGGTTCTACTTCTCGTTCTGGAAGGACAGCGGCAACGCCAGCATGACGCTGCGCGAGAACGGCCGGTACTCCAGCTCGTGGAGCAACAGCACCAACAACTGGGTCGGCGGCAAGGGCTGGTCCAGCGGTGGCCGGCGGACGGTCAGCTACTCCGGCACCTACAACCCGGGCAACAACAACACCTACCTTGCGCTGTACGGGTGGACGCGCAGCCCGCTCATCGAGTACTACGTCGTGGAGAACTTCGGCAGCTACAACCCGAGCAGCGGCGCCACCCGGATGGGCACGGTGACCACCGACGGTGGCACCTACGACATCCTCCGCAGCCAGCGGGTGAACCAGCCGTCGATCGACGGTACCGCCACGTTCTACCAGTTCTGGAGCGTCCGCCAGCAGAAGCGCAGCAGCGGTACGATCACCTTCGGCAACCACATGGACGCCTGGGCCCGCGCCGGCCTGAACCTCGGCAGCAGCTGGGCCTACCAGGTGATGGCGACCGAGGGCTACCAGAGCAACGGTAGCTCCGACATCACCGTCCGGGAGGGTGGTGGCGGCAACCCGGGCCCCAACCCGACCACCCCGCCGCCGGGTAACGGCAACTGCTCGGTCAGCGTGAGCCGCGCCGACGAGTGGAGCGACCGGTTCAATGTGAACTTCTCGGTCAGCGGCGCCAGCAACTGGGTCGTCAGCATCCGCACGAACGGCAGCCAGAGCCTGCAGAGCAGCTGGAACGCCTCGGTCAGCGGCAGCAGTGGCACCCTGACGGCACGCCCGAACGGCAACGGCAACAACTTCGGGATCACGCTCTACAAGAACGGCAACAACACCACACCCACCGCGAGCTGCTCGACCGGCTGACCCCTGGGTGGGGTGGGATGCGGTGCCGCCGGTGACTCGCGGCGCGGACTGACCCGAACGCCGGAACACCGCTCCTGTGGCGGGGGGGGGGGGGGGGGGGGGGCCCCCCCCCCCCCCCCCCCCCCGCCACACTGCTGCTTCCGGTTAGGCTCCCGACGTGACGAGGATCAGTCAGATCTCGCTCGGGGTGACCGACGACAAGCGGGCCGGGGAATTCTGGCGGCAGGCACTCGGCTACCTACGCCGGCCACCCCGGTATGCCGGTGACGACTGGATCGTCCTCGAACCGCCACCCGGTGTCCCCGGCAGCGCCGTCGCGATGGACGTCAGCGAGAGTCCCGCCGAACGGTTCCCCCGGATCCACCTCGACCTCACCGCCGACGACCGCGACCTGGACGAGGAGGTCGACCGGCTCGTCGCACTCGGCGCCCGGCGGGTCGACTGGCCCCACTACCCCAGCGACGCCGACCCGGAACCACCGGGGACCCGCCTCCGGTACGTCGTACTGGCGGACACCGAGGGCAACGTCTTCTGTGTGGAGGAAGGCGGCCGCTGACTCCGACCGCGGCACGTCGGTCGGTCAGTCGTCGGGTGGGCAGAGCAGCACGCAGCCGCTGGGCAGCAGCGGCAGTCCGGACGGCAGCAGCGACGGCAGTACGGGCGGTACCGGCAGCGGCAGCAACTGCCGGCCCGACGGGCTCGCCGGGGGTGGCTGCGCCGGACCGGACCGCACCGTCGGCGGTGCGGCGCCGCCAGGAGTACGCCCCGGGGCCGGGGTACGCCCCGCAGCGGGCGTCGTCGGTGCCGGGCGGGCCGGAGTCGACCGCTCGCCGGCAGGCGCCTCGGAGTGGTCCGCCGCCCCGGGCAGCCCGAGCCGGACCCGCTCGATCTCGGTACGCAGCCGCCCGGCCTCCGCCGGGTCACGGATCTCCGTCACCTGCACGGCCGCCCGATCCAGTTCGGCCCGCGCCCGCGCGTAGCGGTGCTCCGCCAGCGCCTCCCGGGCGAGTTGGATGGTGTGCTCGGCGGCGCGGACCGCGGACCGGTCCGGATAGACCGCCGCCGCGACCGGCCAGAGCGGGCTGGCCGGCCCCGCGTGGTTGACACCGAGGCCGAGCAGGGCGGTCACGACGACGCCGACCACACCGGAGAGGACGAGCCGGCGGACGAGCCGGCCGGGGCGCACAGGTGGGCGGAACGGGCGCGGTCGCCCGGCGGCTGTGCGCGCGGTGTCCGGACCGGCACCGGGGCGACGTTCGGCCGGTGACCGGCTCGCGGAAGCACCGGGACGGGGTCGGCGGGCGGGGACTGCGGGACGGGGCGGGTGGATGCCGTCCGGGCCCTCCCCCACCCGGTGCGGGGTTGCCAGGGCGAGCGCGCCGTCGAGGTCGAAGGCGGGCAGGTCGGCGTCGAGTTCCGCGCGCCAGGCGGCGAGCGCCCCGGCCAGCGGGTCGCCGCCGGGCACCGCTCCGCCCCGGCCCAGCGCGTCGAGCAACAACTCGTCGGCGTCGACCACGGCCGGATCGGGGTCGGGCGTCGGATCGAGGTGCGGGTCCTCCCGGCCGGTCAACGTCCCATCCCGCCCCGGCACGGCGTCGCTGCGCGCGCCCGTACCGTCGTCTCGCTCTGCTCCGCTTCGCAGCGTACTCATGCGGCGACCTCGTCCAGGGCGGTGCCGGCCAGCGCGCGGAGCCGGGCCAGCGCGCGGGACTGGGTCACCCGCACCGCGGCGGCCGACATTCCCACGATGAGACCGACCTCGTCGGCGGTGAGGCCGACCGCCACCCGGAGCAGGACGATCTCCCGGTGCACCTCGGGGAGCCGGGCCAGCAGCGCGGAGAGCCGACGGGCGAGGTCGGTGGCGACGGCCCGCTGCTCGGGGCCGGGTTCGGCGTCCGGCTCGTCCGGCAGCGGAGCGTCCGTGGTGACCGCCGAGTCGCGGATGGCGGCCCGCTGCGCGTCGGCGACCTTGTGCGCGGCGATGGTGTAGAGGAACGCGGAGAAGGGCCGGCCCTGGTCCCGGTAGCGGGGCAGCGCCCGGAGCACCGCCAGGCAGACCTCCTGGGCCACGTCGTCGGCGGTGGCGTACGCGCCGCCGATCCGGCCGAGCTTGGCCCGGCAGTACCGGACCAGGCCGGGGCGGACCTCGGTGAGCAGTGCCGCCGTCGCCTCGGGGTCACGTCGAGCCGCGCGTGCGACGAGATCTGTCTCGGGTGCTGCGGTCATGTATGCGGTCGCACCTTCGTCGGGGCCACACCTTCGTCCGGCACCACGCCTGGAGTTACCGGCGGGTCAACCGCACCGTATCGGGAGCCGCCGGATCGCACCACCGCCGGGGTGCGCTCCGCCGCCCGGCGGTTTCGACGGCTCGACGTCGTACCCACGGAAAGTGGTCGAAGAATTACCGACCATCGCTGTTACGCGCGGCGTGCCCGGCGCGATGTCCACCAGAGACGGCGGTGGACGGACGGTCCACCGGGAGCTGCGGCGGGCGGGTGCGCGGATGGGCGTCGAGGTACGGGTCGAGGGGCTGACGAAGTCCTTCGGCGGGCAACCGGTCTGGTCCGACGTCAGCCTGACCCTGCCGGCGGGCGAGATCTCCGTGCTGCTCGGCCCCTCCGGCACCGGCAAGTCGGTCTTCCTCAAGACGCTGGTCGGGCTGTTGAAGCCGGACCGTGGGGCGATCTGGATCGAGGGCCGGGACCTCCCCCGGCTCTCCGAGCGCGCCCTCTACGAGGTCCGCAAGCTCTTCGGCGTGCTGTTCCAGGACGGCGCGCTGTTCGGCTCGATGAACATCTACGACAACGTCGCCTTCCCGCTGCGCGAGCACACCCGCAAGTCGGAGGCCGAGGTCAGGGCGGTGGTGCACGAGAAGCTGGAGATGGTCGGGCTGCTCGGCGCGGAACGGAAGCTGCCCGGTGAGATCTCCGGCGGCATGCGCAAGCGCGCCGGGCTGGCCCGGGCGCTGGTGCTGGATCCGCAGATCATCCTCTTCGACGAGCCGGACTCCGGGCTCGACCCGGTGCGCACCGCCTATCTCAACCAGCTCATCATCGACCTCAACCAGCGGACCGGTGCGACGTTCCTGATCGTCACGCACGACATCAACACCGCCCGTACGGTGCCGGACAACATCGGGCTTATCTACCACGGTCACCTCGCCATGTTCGGGCCGCGCGAGATGCTGCTCTCCAGTACCGAGCCGGTGGTGCGGCAGTTCCTGAACGCCCAGCGGATCGGCCCGATCGGGATGGCCGAGGAGAAGGACTCCGACGAGTTGCGGGCCGAGGCCGAGGCGGGAGCCGAGCTGCCGCCGCTGCCGCCGATACCGCTGCAACTCGCCCCCTCCGACGGGCGGCCCCGCCCGGCCGAGCAGCCGCCCGGCCGGTGGTGCGCGGAGCACGGCGTCACACCACCGGCCGGCTCGTTCCAGGGCGTGCAGGGCAGCGTCTGGCAGCCGACCGAGGCGCTGCGATGAGCCCGCCGGCCGGCACCGGGCAGACCGGCCCGGCCCGGGCCACCGCCGGGCTGCGCGGTGCCGGGCACTTCTTCGCCTTCTGCCTGGACGCGCTGCGCGGGCTGGTCCGGCGGCCGTTCCAGGTCCGCGAGTTCGTGCAGCAGGCCTGGTTCATCAGCTCGGTGTCGATCCTGCCGGCCGCGCTGGTGGCGATCCCGTTCGGCGCGGTGATCGCGCTACAGCTCGGTTCCCTGGTACGCCAGCTCGGCGCCCAGTCGTTCACCGGCGCCACCTCCGTACTGGCGGTGGTGCGCGAGGCCAGCCCCATCGTGACCGCGCTGATCATCGCCGGGGCGGGTGGCTCGGCGATCTGCGCCGACCTCGGTGCCCGGAAGATCCGCGAGGAGCTGGACGCGATGCAGGTGCTCGGCATCGACCCGGTGCACCGGCTGGTGGCACCGCGCATCGTCGCCGCCGCACTGGTCGCGGCGCTGCTCAACGGTCTGGTCAGCGTGGTCGGGGTGGCCGGCGGCTACTTCTTCAACGTGGTGATGCAGGGTGGCACCCCGGGGGCGTATCTGGCCAGTTTCCAGGCGCTGGGTCAACTCTCCGATCTCGCCGTCGGCGAGGTGAAGGCGCTGCTCTTCGGTGCGGTGGCCGCGCTGGTGGCGTCGTACCACGGGATGACGGCACGGGGTGGGCCGAAGGGGGTCGGTGAGGCGGTCAACCAGAGCGTCGTACTCACCTTCATGCTGCTCTTCGCGCTGAACTTCGTGATCACCGCGGTCTACTTCCAGCTCGTGCCGCAGCGGGGGATGTGAGGTGCCGATGAGAAGCACCCTGGACAACCTCGGCGGCCAGCTCGCCTTCTACCTGCGGGCGTTCGCCTGGACCCCGCGGGCCCTGCACCGCTACCGCCGCGAGGTCGTGCGACTCCTCGCCGAGATCAGCTTCGGTCGCGGCGGGCTCGCGGTCGCCGGTGGCACGGTGGGGGTGATCTGCTTCCTGACCTTCTTCACCGGCACCGAGGTCGGCCTCCAGGGCTACCAGGCGCTCGACCAGCTCGGCAGCAGCGCCTTCACCGGGTTCGTCTCGGCCTACTTCAACACCCGGGAGATCGCGCCGCTGGTCGCCGGGCTGGCGTTGTCGGCGACGGTCGGCTCCGGCTTCACCGCCCAGCTCGGCGCGATGCGGATCTCCGAGGAGGTCGACGCCCTGGAGGTGATGGGGGTGCCGTCGCTGCCGTTCCTGGTCACCACCCGGATGATCGCCGGCTTCGTCGCGGTCGTCCCGCTCTACGTGGTCGGCCTGCTCTCCAGCTATCTGGCGACCAGAGCCATCGCGGTCTTCTACTTCGGACAGTCGGCCGGCACCTACGACTACTACTTCCACCTCTTCCTGCCCCCGGTGGACGTGCTCTGGTCGTTCGGCAAGGTGCTGGTGTTCAGCGTGATCGTCGTCCTCGTGCACTGCCACTACGGCTACCACGCCAGCGGCGGGCCGGCCGGGGTCGGCATCGCGGTCGGCCGGGCGGTGCGTACCGCCATCGTGGCGATCAACATCGTCGACTTCTTCCTGTCGCTGGCCATCTGGGGCGCGACCACGACCGTACGGATCGCGGGGTGAGAAGGTGAACACGCGAGGGTCGGCACTGGGCCGGCGCTTCCTCGGCATCGTCTTCGTCGTGGTGCTCGTCGCCGCGCTGACGCTGGCCGTGTTGCAGTACCGCAAGGTCTTCACCCCGGTCGCCTGGGTGACCCTCTACACGGCGCAGACCGGGATGCAGCTCAGTCCCGGGGCCGAGGTGAAGCTGCGCGGCGTGCCGGTCGGCGAGGTACGCGAGATCGGCAGCGACGGGGCGCGGGCCCGGCTGCGGCTCGCGCTCGACCCGGACCTGGTCGGGCAGGTACCGTCCGACGTCACCGCCCGGCTGCTCCCGAAGACCCTCTTCGGCGAGCGGTACGTGGCCCTGGTCGCCCCGGCCGGCTCCACCGCCGCTCCGCTGCGCGACGGTGCCGTGATCAGCCAGGACCGCAGCCGTAACGGCGTCGAGCTGGAACGGGTCCTCGACGAGGCGCTGCCGCTGCTCCAGTCGATCCGCCCGGACAAGCTGGCCAGCACCCTGGCCGCGCTCGCCACCGCGCTGGACGGTCGCGGCGAGCAGCTCGGGCAGACCCTGGAAGCCCTCGACGGCTACCTCAGCGAACTCAACCGCGAGCTGCCGGCACTCACCGAGGACGTCCGGCGGCTCGCGGCGGTACTGGACTCCTACGACGCGGCCCTGCCGGACCTGCTGGCCATCCTCCGCGACGTCACCCCGACCGCGTGGACCGTCGCAGACCAGCGGACCCAGCTCGCGGCCTTCCTCGCCGAGGCGACCGACGCCGCCGACGTGGGCCGGCTCTTCCTGGACCGGCACGGTGACCAGGTGGTCCGACTCGGCGAGCTGGGCCGACCGGTACTCGAACTGCTGGCCGCGTACGCCCCGGAATATCCGTGCCTGATGCAGGGGCTGGTGCGGGCGCAGCCGCGCGCCGAGGAGGTGTTCCGGAACGGCCGGATGCACGTGACGCTGGAGGTGACCCGGGACAACGGCGCCTACCAGCCCGGCCGGGACGCCCCGGTGTACGCCGCCTCGACCGGCCCGCAGTGCCGGGAACTGCCCAATCCGACGCCACCGGCACCCGAGGTGCGGATCGAGGACGGCTACGACCACGGCGGCTCCCGCCCCGGCCCGGTGAAGCTGCCGGTCGGCAGGCCACCGGCCGGCACCGCCGCCAGTACCGGTGCTGCCCCGACTGCCGGCAACCCGCCGGCGATGGGCACCGCCGGCACGAAGGAGGAACAGAACCTGCTCAAGCCGATCATCGGAGCCGCCACCGACACCCTGCCGGTGCAGGTGCCCGACATCGCGGTGCTGCTCTGGGGCCCGCTGCTGCGCGGAGCGGTGGTGAACGTCAAATGAGGCGGGTACCGGTCGGACCGCTGGTCAAGCTGGTCGCGTTCGCCGCGGTGACGCTGCTGCTCACCGGGGTGCTCGGCCAGGCGCTCGGCTCCCTCTCCTTCGGCGGCACCAGCTATCGGGCCCGGTTCACCGACGTCACCGGCCTGCTGCCCGGCGACGACGTCCGGATCGCCGGGGTCCGGGTCGGCCAGGTCGACGAGATCCGGGTGGTGCAGGACACCGTCGCCGAGGTCACCCTGAGGCTGACCGAGGAGGTGCCGCTCCGCAGCACCGTGCGGGCGAAGATCCGGTACCGCAACCTGATCGGCCAGCGCTACGTCGCGCTCGCCGAGGGCCCCGGCAACGGACCGCCGCTGCGCCCGGACGGGCTGATCCCGATCGGCCAGACCACCCCGGCCCTCGACCTGACCACCCTCTTCAACGGGTTCCGGCCACTCTTCACCGCGCTGAGCCCGCAGGACGTCAACAAGCTGGCGTACGAGATCATCCAGGTGCTCCAGGGCGAGGGCGGTACCGTCTCCAGCCTGCTGGCGCACACCGCCTCGCTGACCAACACCCTCGCCGACCGGGACGCGGTGATCGGCCGGGTGGTGACCAACCTCAACTCGGTGCTGGCGACCCTCGCCGACCGGGACGCCGAACTCGACCAGACCATCCGCTCGTTGCAGCAGTTCGTCTCCGGGCTGGCCGGCGACCGCGAGGCGATCGGCGCGGCCCTGGTCAACCTCGGCAAGCTCACCGGCAGCACCGCCGCGCTGCTCGCCGACGCCCGGCCGGCGCTCGCCGCCGACGTGACCGAACTCGGCGAACTCGCCGGCACCCTCAACCGGAACGCGGCGGTGATCGACGGCACCCTCGGCCGGCTGCCCGACCGGTACGAGCGGCTGACCCGGGTCGCCTCGGACGGCTCCTGGCTCAACCTCTTCGTCTGCGACTTCGACGGCCGGCTGGCGCTCGGCGGGCAGAGCGTCAACCCGGCGACGTTCAGTTCCCAGGCCGCCCGCTGCGCCGGATCAGGAGGTGCCCGGTGAAACCGTTCCGGGAACGCAATCCCGTCGTCGTCGGCGCGATCGGGCTGCTGGTGCTGACCGGCCTGCTGCTGACCGCGTTCCGGCTGGACGACATCGCCGCGCTCGGCAACCGGGCGTACGCGGCGGCGTTCTCCGACGCCAGCGGGCTGGCCGAGGGGAGCGAGGTCCGGGTCGCCGGGGTACGCGTCGGCGAGGTGACCGAGGTGGACCTGGCCCGGGGCGGCACCGGCCCGTACGTCCGGGTCCGGTTCCGGATCGACGACGGCGAGCTGCGGCTCGGCAGCCAGACCGGTGCGACCATCCGGATCAAGACCGTGCTCGGCCAGAAATATCTGGCGCTGGCTCCGGCCGGGCCGGGCCGGCTGGCCGAGGACGCCGAGATCCCGCTCTCCCGCACCGCGTCGCCGTTCGACGTGATGCAGGCGGTCACCGGCCTGGCCGGCACGCTCGACGAGATCGACAGCGCCCAGTTGGCGACCGCGTTCACCACCCTCGCCGAGACCTTCGCCGACACGCCCGGCAGCGTCCGCTCCTCGCTGGACGGGCTCTCCCGGCTCTCCCGCACGGTCGCCAGCCGGGACGCCGAGCTGCGCGAGCTGCTGGAGCGGGCCCGGGGCGTCACCGACGTGCTGGCGAACCGGGACGAGGAGTTCCGCCGGCTGGTCGCGGACGGGACACTGCTGCTCGACGAGGTGCACCGGCGGCGGGACGCCATCCACGAGCTGCTGGTCGGCACCCGCGACCTGGCGACCCAGCTCTCCGGGCTGGTCGCCGACAACCGCGCCACGCTGGAGCCGACGCTGCGCCAGTTGCGCGGTGTGGTGGCGACGCTGCAACGCAACCGCGACGACCTGGAGCGGACGTTGCAGACGATGGGGCCGTTCCTGGACGCCTTCACCAACGTGCTCGGCAACGGCCGGTGGTTCGACTCCTATCTTCGCGGGCTGCTCCAGCCGTACGTGCCGACGGGAGGTCGCTGATGCGCCGGCTGCTCGCCCCGCCGAACCGGCGCCGGGCCATGCTCGCCGCCGGGATGACCGTGGTGGTGGCCGCCGCCGCCACGTTCGTGCTGCTGCACCAGGGCACCCCGCAGCGGCGGCTCGTCGCGCACTTCACCCGGGCGGTCGGCATCCACCCCGGCTCCGACGTACGGGTGCTCGGGGTGCGGGTCGGCGAGGTCGTCTCGATCGAGCCGGTCGGGCGTACCGTCCGGATGGAGCTGCGCTACGACGCCGAGCAGGACATCCCGGCCGACGCGTCGGCGGTGATCGTGCCACCGAGCCTGGTCAGCGACCGGTACGTCCAGCTCACCCCGGCCTACTCCGGCGGCGCCCGGCTGCCCGACGGTGCCGAGCTGCCGGTGGACCGGACGATGGCGCCGATGGAGATCGACGACATCTACCGGTCACTCGACGAGTTCAACCGGGCGCTCGGCCCGGACGGCGCCAACGCCGACGGCGCGCTGGACGAGCTGCTCGGCACCGCCCGGGCCAACCTGGCCGGCAACGGTGAGAACCTGCACGACACCCTGGACGGGCTCTCCCAGGCCCTGGACACCCTCGCCGAGGGGCGGCAGGACCTCTTCGGCACGGTGGCGAACCTGCAACGGTTCACCACCGCGCTGGCCCGCAGCGACCAGCAGGTGCGGGCGTTCAACTCCCGACTCGCCGACGTGGCCGGGCAGCTCGCCGCCGAACGCGGTGACCTGGCCGCGGCGCTGCGCAACCTGGCGACCGCGCTCGGCGAGGTGACCCGGTTCGTCCGGGAGAACCGGGCGCTGCTGAAATCCAATGTGGAGGGACTGGCGGACGTGACGAACGTGCTGGTCCGGCAGCAGAGGGCGCTGATCAAGATCCTGGACGTGGCACCGCTGACCCTCTCCAACCTGAATCTGGGCTACAACGCCCGCTCCGGCACCCTGGACACCCGGGACAACCTGCTCGGGCCGTACGACCCGGCCGCGTACGTCTGCGCGACGCTGGCCGACGCGCTGCCGGTGCCGAAGGTGCCGAAGCGCTGCTTCGAGCTGGCCGAGACCCTCAACCTGAAGCGGCTGCCGCTGCCGGAGGAGCTGCGCAAGCTGCTCAACCTGCCGCCCTCCGCCAAGCCCGCCCCCGCGACGCCGCGGCCGCCGGCCGCCGATACCGGCGAGCCCGCACCGGGTGCGCCGGGACCGGAGGTGTCGCTCGACCGCACGCTCGGCGGCATCCTGCGAGGTCTGCGATGAACCGGCCCGACTCCCCCGCCGTTCGTCCGGCGACCGGGTTCCGAGGCGCTCGTCCGGCGACCGGATCCCGGGGAGGACGGTCGGCGAGCCGGGCGGTGGCGACGCTGCTGGCGGCGGCGGTCGGGGTGACCGGCTGCACCATCCCGGACCTGGCCGACCTGCCGCTGCCCGGCGGCGCGCCGAGGGGGCCGGCCTACCAGGTCACGGCCGAGTTCGCCGACGTGCTCGACCTGGTGCCGCAGGCCGCCGTCAAGGTCAACGACGTCACCGTGGGCAGCGTGCAGGCGATCTCGCTGCGCGGCTGGACCGCCCTGGTCCGGCTCCGGATCGACCGCACCGTGCAGCTGCCCGGCAACGCCACCGCCGCCGTCCGGCAGACCAGCCTGCTCGGCGAGAAGTACGTCGCCCTGGCCGCCCCGGTCACCGAGCCACCCGCCGGGCAGCTCGGCGACGACGCCGTGATCCCGCTGGCCCGGACGAAGCGGTCGGCCGAGGTCGAGGAGGTGCTCGCCGCGCTCGGGCTGCTGCTCAACGGCGGCGGGCTGGCCCAGCTCAAGACGATCAACCAGGAACTCGCCGCCGCGTTGCAGGGCCGGGAGCCGGCCGCCCGGGACGCGCTGCGCCAGCTGGACACCTTCGTGACCGGGCTCGACCGGCAGAAGGCGGACCTGGTCCGCGCGGTGGACGCGCTGGACCGGCTGACGGCTCGGCTGGCCCGGCAGCGGGCCGTGATCGGGGACGCGCTCTCCGCCCTCGACCCCGGGCTCACCGTACTGGCCGAGCAGCGGGAGCAGCTCAGCGCGGCGGTCACCGCCCTCGGCGAACTGGGCCGGGTGGGCGCCCGGGTGGTCACCGAGAGCCGCGAGGACCTGGTGGCGAGCGTACGGGCCCTGCAACCGACCCTCGAACAGCTCGTCCGGGCCGGTGACGCGCTGCCGAAGTCGCTCGACTTCATGCTGTCGTACCCGTTCCCGCCGAACGTCACCGGGGCGATCGTCGGCGACTACATCAACCTGTCGGTCACCGCCGACCTGGACGCCGCGGCGATCCTGGCCAACCTCTTCTCGGCCAAGCCGGTGGCGAAACCGCCGTCGAAGAACCCGACCCGGCCCGGCGGCAGCAGCACCGGCGGCAACCGGCCCGGTGCGAACGGCGGCGGGCAGCGCCCCGGCGGTGGCGGTGACGACGACGAGCGGCCGGGCGGTGGGGTGGGCCCGCTGCTGCCCGGCGTACTGCCACCGATCTGCCTGCCGGTCGGCGGGCTGCTGCCGATCGACTGGTTGCCGCCACTGCTGCCCGAGTGCGAGTTGCCGCCCGGCTGTGAACTGCTCCGGCCCGGGTCGCTGCTGCCGCCGGGCGGGTTGCTGCCACCCGGCGGGGTGGTGCCGCCGGGCACCGTCTTCCCGCCCGGCACCAAACTGCCGCTGGGCACCATCCTCTCCCCCGGCTGCCTGCTGCCGCCGCCGGACGGGGCGACGAACGGGCGGACCGGCGGGCTGCTCGACGTACTCGGCGGGGGGTTGCTGCGATGATCGGACGTACCGCCCGACTCCAGGTGTTGGCGTTCCTGCTGGTCAGCGTGCTCGGGATCAGC
The DNA here is from genome assembly GCF_036421995.1 of Plantactinospora veratri. NCBI lineage: Bacteria > Bacillati > Actinomycetota > Actinomycetes > Micromonosporales > Micromonosporaceae > Plantactinospora > Plantactinospora veratri. The sequence continues at coordinate 134,076 of NZ_JAZGQL010000009.1, read as the reverse complement.
TACGTCGCGGTCCGTTACGTCGGGCTCGGCGACCGGCTGCTCGGGCACGGCTACCTGCTGCACGCCGACTTCGCCGACGCCGGGGGCATCTTTCCGAACGCGTCGGTCAGCTATCGGGGCGTCCCGGTCGGCCGAGTCGAGGCGGTCGACCTGCACGACGGGGCGGTCCGGGTCACCCTCCGGCTCGACGAGGGAGTACGCGTACCCGACGCGCTGCGCGCGGTGGTCTCGCAGCGTTCCGCCGTCGGCGAGCAGTACGTAGACCTGCGCCCCGAGCGCGACGGCGGGCCGTACCTGCCGGAGGGTGCGGTGATCCCCCGGGACCGTACCGGCACCCCGCTGGCCCCGGAGACCCTGCTGGCGAACCTGGACGCGCTGGTCCGCTCCATCGACCCGGACGACCTGGCGGTGGTGATCGACGAGCTGGGCGTCGCCTTCGAGGGCAACGAGGCGGCGCTGCGCCGGATCCTCGACGCGAGCGGCGCGCTGCTGGCCGAGGCGACCCTGCGGCTGCCGGAGACGGTGACGCTGATCCGGGACGGGCGCACCGTGCTGCGTACCCAGCAGGAGTCCGCCGAAGCGTTGCGGCGCTGGGCGGACGGGCTGGCCCGGCTCGCCGAGACGGTCCGGGCGGCCGATCCGGACCTGCGGCGGATCCTCGCCGACGGGCCGCCCGCCGCCACCGAACTCGTCGGCCTGCTCCGCGACCTGGACCCGTCGATCGGCACCCTGCTGGGGAACCTGGTCGCGGTGAACGGGGTGGCCGCCCGGCGGCTGCCCGGCATCGAGCAACTGCTGGTGGTCTATCCGCTGGTGGTCGACGGCGCGTTCACCGTCACCCCCGGCGACGGCACCGTGCACTTCGGACTCGTGGTGAACATCGCCGACCCGCCCGCCTGCGTCTACCACGGGTCCACCCGCTGCACGTCGGCGGAGGCGGCCCGAGGTTCCAGCGTCCGGGGCAACGCGGCGGCGCCCCGCCCCGGCGGCACGGACCCGGCGCCGTCCCGGCCCGGCGGGCCGGCGCTGCCGGAGCCGGACGAGCCGGCCGGGGACGCCCCGCCGGTCTCCCCGGCCACGGTCGCCGGCTACGACCCCGCGACCGGGGTCGCGCTGGGTCCGGCCGGCGGCCCGCTCTCCTTCGGCTCGACCGGCGGGCAGTACCAGCTCGCCGGCGACCAGTCCTGGAAGCAACTCCTACTCGCCGGCCTCGCGCCGTGACCGATTCGAGGAGCCGACCGATGCGCAGCGGTGAGGAACGCAGGTTGAAACTGGTGAAGGGCACGGCAGCGGCCGATCCGAGCACTCCGGAGGTACCCCGGCAGCCGACCGGCGAGGGACGGGGCCCGACCGGCGGGGCACGCCGGTCGGGTGACGGGACGCGGCAGCCGGCCCGGGGCGGGCGAGCGGCGACCCGGCGTACGGTGACCCGCCGGGTGCCCGCAGCCAAGGACCCGGTGGAGGAGATCCTCGAACGGCTCGACCAGGAACCGGTGGAGAAGCCGGAGACCGAGGAGCGCGTCGCGACGGACGAGCCGGCCGGCACCGCCGAGGGGGACTCGACGGACGAGGCGGCCGGCACCGCCGAGGCGGCGTCGACGGGCGACCCGGGCTCGACCGTGGCGGCGGCGGGTCCCGGGCGGAGGGGGTCGAGGCGGCGGCTCGGCACCACGGTCGGACTGGTCGTCGCGCTCTGTGCGGCACTCGCCCTGGCCGGGGTCTTCGGCTATCGGTGCTGGGAGGACCGGGCGGTCGAGCGGGCCCACGGGCAGGCCCTGGCCGCCGCCCGGCAGACCACCGTCAACTTCGTCTCGGTCAGCGCCTCCAGTGTGGACAGCGACCTCCAGCGGATCACGGCCGGCGCGACCGGGGAGTTCAAGGAGGAGTTCGTCCGGGGCCAGGCCAAGGTCCGGGCGGCGGTGCTGGAGAACAAGGTCGAATCCAGGGGTACGGTGCTGCGCGCCGGCCTGCTCTCCGGCGACCGGCGCCACGCGGTGGTACTGGTGGCGATGGACGCGACCGTCAAGAACGTGAACGCCCCGGACGGGCGGCCCGCGCACTACCGGATCCAGGTCGACCTGACCAGGGATGGCGACTCCGACACCTGGCTGGTCTCCCGGCTCCAGTTCGTCGGCTGAGAGGAGTTCTCCGATGCGATCGTCCATCGCCACACTCGCCCGCCGGCTGCGCCCCGGGCGTCGTACCAGCGGGGAGCCGGCGGACGACGGCGCGGAACGGGGCGCCGAGGCTGCCCCGGCGCGGCGCCGCTACACCGGCAGCCGCCTGCACCTCGCCCTCGCGGTCGCCACCGTGCTCGCCGCCACGGCGGCCGGCACCGCCTGGTACGCCCACCATCGGGCCGAACAGCGCGACTCGGCGGTACGCCAGGCGCTGGCCACCGCCGGTCCGGCCGCCAAGGCGATCTTCTCCTACGACTACCGCAGCTTCGACGCCAGCGTGGCGAACGGGCGGGCCTTCGTGACCGGCCCGTTCGCCGACGAGTACGCCGAGACGACCTCGGCGCTGAAGGCGACGGCCGTCTCCGAGCAGGCGGTGGTGCTCGCGGAGGTTTCCGCCAGCGGGGTGATCCGGGCGGAGTCGGCCGAGGTGGAGCTGCTGGTCTATCTGAACCAGTACCGGCGCAACGCCAACACCGACGGGGAGAAGGTCGACCAGAACCGGGTGGTCCTCGAACTGAAGCGGGTCGGCGGCGAGTGGAAGGTGGCCCGGGCCACCGCCATCTGACCCGGGCGGGAATGTCGGTGGGGTGGTGCATCATCCCGAGGGTGTACTTCGGGTACCGCTCCCACTACGAGGGGCCGCTGAGCAAGCACGTCCGCCACCTGCCGGGGACAGGGGTGCTGGACTGGTTCCGCCGGGGCTGGACCGTCGAGGACCCGGAGAAGTGGGTCGAGGACCAGCTCGGCGTCGACGTCTACGGACTGGATTCGATCTTCGAGGAGGCGGTGCGGCGGCAGCTCGCCCCGCCGCGCGACTGGCGGGAACTCCACGACCTGTTGCGCGAGCACCTCTACCTCGAAGGTGAACCGGAGACCCACCTGCGGGTCACCGAGCACTCCGTGCGGGCGTACACCGACGACGACGAGGTCGAGTTGGCGTACTTCTTCCTCGACGACGAGGTGCTGGCCGCCGCGCCGGACCGGCTGGCCTACCTGTTCCAGTCGTGGCCGCTGCCCGCCGAGGTCACCGCGCCGGAGAGCCCCGGCGCCGCCTTCGTACCAGCGGTTGCCGCCCAGCCGGCGCTGCCGCCCGCCGGAGGCGTCGGCGCCACCTATGCGGTGCTGCTGACCTTCTACGACGGCGCGTCGATCGCCACCACCCCGCCACAGGTGTTTCCCGGGGTGCGCCTGCCGGGGCTCGCCGCCCGGCTCCGGGACGGGCTCGCCGCGCCGGGGCGGCCCGACCCGGACTGGCCGCCGGAGTTGAAGGTGCTCTCGGTGCTGCTCGACCCGGCGGACGAGTCGATCGAGCCGGCGCTGCGCCGGGCCGTCGAGTGGCCGGGCTTCCACGGGCCGATCTGGGAGCCCTGGCCCGAGCTGCCCGACGGCGCCGACGACTCCGATCCGGTTGCCGCGCGCCGTTCGGCGCTGCCGCCGATGCCCGCCGACGCGCATCCGGACCGGTCGCTGCTGCTCGTCTCCGCCCACCTGGCCCAACTGGCGATGTACACCGACGAGGTGTTCGGCTTCCAGCAGTGGTTCCTCTTCGACGACCTGTGGGCCGGCAGCCACCCGCACCTCGCCCAGTCCCTGCTCCGCTACGCGAGCCACTGGGACCCGCTCGGCTGACCCCATGGTTGACTGTCCGCGATGACGGAAGATCACGTGCGATGACGGAGTACTCCGCACCGCTGCTCTGCGAGCCGTATCTGCTGGATCCGGGCCGGGACGCTGTCTGGGTCGCCTGGCACACCGAGGAGCCCGGCACCGGCGGGTTCGTGCTGGCCGGCCCGGAGGTGGCCGGGATGTCGCCCCGGCAGGCCCGGGACGCCGCCTCCGGCGACCGGTCGTCCGGCCCCGGATGGCGGCGGTTCGCGGCGCGGGTCCACCCGCTCTCCCGTACCCGGGAGGACGCCGGGTCCCGGGTGCCGGGCCGCAGCTATCCGACGGTGACCCGCCGTCCGGTGTACCGGCATCTGGCCCGGGTCACCGGGCTGGCATCCGGCCGTACGCCGTACCGGGTGGTCGCGCCGCACGGTCCGGACCGGGTCACCGTCACCGCGGCGTACTCGCTGGCTCCGGCGGCACCCGCCGGGGCGGGGGTACGGCTGCTGCTGAGCAGCGACCACCAGCTCAAGGCGATGACGGCGGCCAACCTGGAGAAGGTGGCCGAAACCGTCGGCGTCCGGCTGGACGGGGTACTGATGGCCGGCGACATGGTCAACGTCGGCGACCGGGCCAGCGACTGGTTCGACGCGGCCACCGGTCCCGCCTTCTTCACCGGGATGACGGGGCGGGCGGAGACACCGATCGCCGGCCGGACCTACCGGGGTGCGCCGCTGTTGCAGCACACCCCGATCTTCCCGGCGATCGGCAACCACGAGGTGATGGGCCGGTGGTCGGAGACGGCCAGCCTGGACAGCCAGTTCAACGACCCGCAGCCCAGCGACGTGGCCGGCGAGCGATCTCCGGCGGACGACTCGAACGAGTTGGACGAGGCGGAACTGCGCCGGCTGTCCTGGGACGTCACGACGTACGAGGAACTCTTCCCGTACCCGCGCAGTGCGGCGGGCGGTCCCCGCTGGTGGTCCCGGACGATCGGCGACGTGCACCTGGTGACGCTCTTCGTCACCTCGATCTGGCGCCCGCACGTGCCGGTCGGGCGGGGCAAGTTCCAGGAGGATCCGGCCGACCTGGCCCACCCCGAGCGGTGGGGGCACGGCCAGTTCATCTTCGAGCCGGTGCACCGGGACTCCGCGCAGTACCGCTGGCTGGCGCGGGAGCTGACCTCGGCCGAGGCCCGCGCGGCCCGGTACCGGGTGGTGATGTTCCACCATCCCAGCCACGGGCTCGGCGACAACTCGACACCGCCGTTCACCGATCCGGTGCGGACGGTCGAGCGGGACCCGGACACCGGTGCGGTCAGCGCCGTCCGGTACGCGTACCCGCTGGCCGAGGACCACATCCTGCGCGACCTCGAACCGCTCTTCTGCGCCACCGGAGTGCACCTGGTGCACAACGGGCATGCGCACCTGTGGAACCGGTTCCGGAATCCGGCCGGGGTCAACTGGCTGGAGACTTCGAACGTCGGCAACAGCTACGGCGCGTACGACGTGTCGTCCGGTGCCGTCCGGAACCTGCCGGCGGGGCCGGACCACGTCCGGCAGGGTGATCCGGGCGGTCTGGCGCCGGTCGTCCCGACGATCGCGCCGTTGACCGGGCCGACCGGTGCCCCGCTGCCGTACGTGGCGAGCGACGACATCACGGTCTTCTCGGTCCTCGACTCGACCGCCGGGGTGGTCCGGTCCTACCGGTTCGACACCCGGGACCCGGACGCCCCGGTGCTGCTCTTCGACGAGTTCGCGCTGGCCTGATCCCGGTACGCCGTCAGTCCGGCGGCTCCGGGGTCGCCGCCTGCCCGGAGGCGGCGGTCTGCTCCGGGGCCACCGTCCGCTCCGGGGTCACCGTCTGCTCCGAGGTGCGCCGTTCCAGGAACGAGTCCGGCGCGGCTGCCGCCTCGGCGATGCGGCGTTCCGCCTCCGTCGTCCTCGGGTCGGACTCGGCCAGCACCGCCGCTCCCGCCTCGCGCCGGTCCGAGTCGGCCAGCACCGCGGCGGCCTGCGCCTCCGGGTCGTCGCTGCCCACGGAGCGTTCCTCCGGAAGCAGGTGGGCGGCCCGGTTCTCGACCCGGTCACTCGTCTCTTCGCTCATGCCGCGATCCATACCCGAACCGTTGCTCCGCTACTCGTCGGACCCGTCCGGGGCCGCCGGGCGCACCTCCCCGCAGCCGGCGGCCGCGCCCGGCGGCCGATGTCCGGGTCTGCGACGCCCTGTGCCGAATATGGTGCTTCGGCGGTGAACAGGAGGAGCGAGCGGCCGCCGAGCCGCGGCGCCGTAAAAGCGGATGTGTGCTCCGGTTGCCGGGCACTAGCGTGACGGCGTGACGGCAGAGACCTCGGCGGAGGATCGGCTCGACGCCGACTGGCGGGCCGAGAGCGACGCCTGGATCACGGACCGGCTGGCCGAGCAGGGCGTCGCCGCCACCGCTGCGGTCCGGTCGGTCCGGGTCCGGGCCTGGTCGATCGTGCGGCGGGTGGAGACCAGCGCCGGGCGGATGTGGTTCAAGGCGAACGTGCCGACCAACGCCTTCGAGGCGGGGGTGGTCGAGGCCCTGGCCGAGTTGGTCCCGGAGCTGGTCGTGACACCGCTGGCGGTGGACCGGGGCCGGGGCTGGTTCCTCGGGCCGGACGGCGGGACGATCCTGCGGGAGCTGACCGAGCGGCCCGATCCGGCCCGCTGGGCGGAGCTGCTGCGGACGTATGCCGGTCTGCAGCGTGCGGTGGCCCCGCACGCCGACCGGCTGGTCGGGCTCGGCGTGCCGGACCTGCGGCCGGCCCGGATGCCGGCCGCGCTGGCCGGGCTGCTGGCCGATCCGACGGTCCGGCTCGCCGAATCGCACCGGGCCGCCCTGGTCGCGCTGCTGCCCGAGTACGACCGCTGGTGCGCCGACCTTGACGCCGACGGGCTGCCGGCGTCGATCCAGCACGACGACCTGCACGACGGCAACGTCTTCGTCGGCACCGCCGGAATGCGCTTCTTCGACTGGGGCGACGCCTGCCTGGCGCACCCGTTCGGCAGCCTGCTCGTGGCGTTGAACGTCGCCGCCGACCAGCTCGGCGTGGACCCGGCCGGTCCGGAGCTGTCCCGACTCCGCGACGCCTACCTGGAACCCTGGACCGAGTTGCGGGACCGCGCCGACCTGCGCCGCTCGGTCCGGCTGGCGCTGCGGGTGGCGAAGGTCGGCCGGGCGGTCTCCTGGCAGCGGGCACTGCGCGGCGCGACCGCGCCCGACTGGCGGCGGGCCCTGGGCGGGCCGGCGCTGATCGCCCCCGAGCACGAGACGGCGCCGGCCGCCTGGCTGGCGGCGCTCCTCCCGGAGCCGGATCCGGTCAGGCTGCGCATCGACTGATCCGGGTCACGGCGGGGCGTTCAGTGGAACAGCCGGGCCGGTACGGCGTCGGCGAGCAGCCGGTAGCCGGTCGGGTTGAGGTGCAGGTGGTCGCCGGTGTCGGCGGCCGGCAGCAGTCGCCGGGGGTCCGTCGGATCCCGTACGGCACGATCGAAGTCGATCACCGCGTCGAACCGGCCACTGGTGCGGATCCACCGGTTGACCGCCTGTCGGGTGGCTTCCCGGATCCCGGCCGGATCGTCGTAGTCGTTGCCGCCGAACGGGGTCAGTGTGGCGCCGTACACCCGGATGTCCTGCGTGTGCGCCCGGGTGACGATCTGGTCGTACGCGGTGACCAGGTCGTCGGTGACCGTCCGCTGGGCGGCCTCGGTGGCCTCGGCGGTGCCGATGTCGTTGACCCCCTCGAACACCACCAGCCAGGCGACGCCACTCTGCGCGAGTACGTCCCGGTCCAGCCGGGCCAGCGCGTTCGGCCCGAGCCCGTCGGCGAGTACCCGGTTGCCGCCGGCCGCCTGGTTCGCCACCGCGACGTCCCGGGTCCGGTCGTGCCCGTGCAGCCGGTCCACGAGTTGGTCCGGCCAGCGGTCGTTCCTGTTGGTGGTGGAGCCGCGCCCGTCGGTCAGCGAGTCGCCGAGCAGTACCGCGACCCTGGTGCCGGGTCCGGCCGGCACCTCCAGCGCGCTGAGCAGGTACCAGTGGTCGACCGGGGTGGCACCGGGCAGCGTCGGCGCCGCGACGTGGTTGCCGCGCAGCAGGTGGGAGGTGGTCCGGGAGCCGGGGTGCGAGGTGATCCGGTCCGATGCCTGTCCCGGCCCGAGATAGAGCGTCACGGTGAGGTTGGCGCGGGCCGGTACGGCGATGTCGACCGGGTCGGAGACGAGGTGCGCACCGACCGGGACGGTCACCGACGCCCGGCCGCTGAAGGTCACCGGACGGGCGCTGCCGGGCCGGATCGCGCTGACCCCGGCCCTGCCCTCCGCCGGCAGCGCGACCGTGGCGGCGGTGACCGGCAGCGGCGCCCCGCCGAAGGCGTTGGAGAGGCGCAGCCGGATCCGCGACCCGGCCACCGACAGCCGGACGGTCTGCCGGAGCGTGGTGTCGGCGAGCATCCGGCCGTGCCCGGTGAAGGGTGGCGGCGGCATGTTCTCCGGCTCGGCGAGCTGCGGCATCGACGCCCAACTCGTCGCCCAGCGCTGCCGGGCCGGGGCAGCGTCGGCGGCGGCGGCGCGACCGGCCTGCTCTGCGGCGACGAACTCGCCCGGCTCCTCCGGCTCGGGCGGCTCCTGGTTGGCGGCGCTCACCGCGCCGGCCAGTTCCGCAGCACGACGTCGACGGCATCCACCGTCCTGGCCCAGGAGTCGTCGACCGGGCGGGGGTGGTGCCGGAATCCACCGCTCCGCTCAAGGCTCACGTAGCCGTGGAAGGTGCTGTTCAGCATGCGTACCGCGTCGGTCTGGTCGGGTTCGGCCAGCTGGTAGCCCCGGAGGATCGCCCGGGTCAGCTCGGCGTGCCGGCGGGCCGCGTCGGCGGCGACGGTGTCCGTCTGCGGGTCGAGTTCGAGCTGCGCCGCCGCGTACCTGCCCGGATGTTGTTTCGCGTAGGACCGGTAGGCGTCGGCGAAGGCCGCCAGCGCGTCCCGGCCGGCGCGGCCGGCGAGCGCGGCGGAGGCCCGGTCGGCGAGTTCCGTCAGGGCCAGTGCTGCCACCCTGACCCGCAGGTCGCGGGCGTTGCGGAGGTGGGAGTAGAGGCTGGCGTCCTTGACGCCGAAGTGGCGGGCGAGCGCCGAGATGGTCAGGTTCTCGAAGCCGACCTCGTCGGCCAGCTCCGCCGCCGCCACTGTCAGCCGTTCGGCGGTGAGCCCCGCGCGCGTCATGTGCCACACCTCACGCCTAGGATCGTTATTTGCTTGCCTAGAGGTATTAGGCTGGCTCCTATGGTACCCCTGACCGAGTCCGCCATCCGCGCCTCCTTCGTCAACTGCACCAAGGGTGAGGCGAAGCGTCTCACGGTGCCGAGGGACCTCGACGAGCGAGCCTGGGCCGATCTCGAGTTCCTCGGCTGGCGGGACCCCGCCGCCGACGAGCGGGCCTACCTGGTAGCCGAGTCCGGCGGCGGGCTCGTCGGCGTGGCGCTGCGGGTGGCGCCGCAGACCGGGCGGGTCCGGCGCAGCATGTGCTCGATCTGCCTGACCACCCACACCGGGAACGGCGTCTCGCTGATGACCGCCCGCAAGGCCGGGCGAGAGGGCCGGCAGGGCAACTCCGTCGGCGCCTACCTCTGCACCGACCTGGCCTGCTCGCTCTATCTGCGCGGGAAGAAGGACGCCGGGCGGCGCCTCGACGAGACGATCACGCTGGCGGAGAAGATCGAACGCACCACCGCCAGCCTCGCCGCCTTCCTGGCCCGGGTCAACGGCTGACCCGGCCGACTGCTCAGCCGACCCCGGCCGACGCCCGGCGGAACCCGACCGACGCCGAGCTGGCCACCGTCGATGCCGAGCCGACCTCGGTCGACGCCGGTCGGTCGGGGGCTGCGGGTCAGGAGTGCCCGGTCGCCCGGTGCCGCTGGGAGATGCCCTTGAGGTGCCGCCCCAACTCCCGGGCGATCTCCCGGTTGGCGTCCCGCTCGGCCAGCGCCTGGCGCTTGTCGTAGGACCGCTTGCCGCGTGCGACGCCGAGTTCGACCTTGGCCCAGCCGTTGGAGAAATACAGTGCCAACGGCACCAGGGTCAGCCCGGGATCGCGGATCCGGTCCAGGATCTTGTTGATCTCCACGCGCCGCAGCAGCAGTTTCCGCATCCGCTTCGGCTGGTGGTTCGTCCAGGTCCCGTAGGCGTACTCCGCGATGTGCAGCCCGTAGAGCCAGAGTTCGCCGTCGCGCTCCTGGGCGAACGCGTCGACCAGCGACGCCTGCCCGGCCCGCAGCGACTTGACCTCGGTGCCGCGCAGCACGATCCCCGCCTCGTACGTCTTCAGGACGGCGTACTCGTGCCGCGCCTTCTTGTTCGAGGCGATGAGCCTGCGCTCGGCTTCCCTGGACGCGACGACCTCCCCAGCGTCTATCCCCAGCCTCTCGACCCGGCACCTCGGGCCGCCCGGCCGCACCGGGCAGCCAGACTATACGCACCAGGTCAGCACCGGATCGACGGATTTTCCCGACGTCGCCGAGGCTCGGCGTCGGGGCCGGATGGAATAATTCGCCGATGCCCGCCGCCGGCCCCACCCATATCCTCTTCGACTTCTTCGGCACCCTGGTCGCCTACTCGGCCAGCCGCACCGAACAGGGCTATCCGGGCTCACACGCACTGCTCCGGCGGCTCGGCGCCGACCTGGACTACGCCGAATTCCTGACCGCCTGGTCGGGGGCCTTCGCCGAGTTCGACCGACGCAGCGAGGAGAACGACTCCGAGTTCTCCATGATCGAGGTCGGCACGGTCTTCCTGACCGACCTCCTCGGCCGGTCGCCGGCACCGGAGGACGCCGACGCGTTCGTCCGGGAGTACGTCCGGGAGTGGAACACCGGCGTGCGCTACCTCCCCGGCGTCCCCGAACTGGTACGCGACCTGCACCGCGACCACCGGCTCGCGGTCGTCACCAACACCCACCAGCCGGGCCTGGTCCCCGACCACCTCGCGGCGATGGGGCTGGCGGAGTACTTCGACGCCGTCGTCGCCTCGGTGGAACTGGGCTGGTGCAAGCCGCACCCCCGGATCTACGCCACCGCGCTGGAGACCCTCGGCATCGACGCCGGTTCGGCGGTCTTCGTCGGCGACAGCTACCGGCCCGATTTCGTCGGTCCCGAGCGGGCCGGCATCCGGGCCTACCTGATCGACCCCGAGCGGCGCACCCCGGTGCCGGAGGCCCGCCGGCTCGACTCCATCCTCGACCTGCCCGCCCGGCTGCGCGGCCGGCAGGCCGACGACGACCGGCTCGCCGGCTCCGCCCACTGACCCGGGCGCGGCCGGTCGGGGGTCAGGACTCCTCCTCCGGTACGCAGACCGTCAGCGCGCCGGGGGCGACCCGGGCCTTCAGCCGGGTGACCCGGTCGCGGGCGCCGCCGTCCAGCTCGTAGGTCATCGGCTCGGCGAACCGGACGTTGATCTTCCGGCCCCGGGTGATCCGGACGAACGGCGAGGAGTCGGACCGGCCGACCGCCATCTGACCGAGGGTGCGGACCCAGTCCAGTACCCCGCTGGCGGTCGCCACGCCGACCTCCAGACAGCCGTCGTCGGGGCGGGCGTCGTCGAAGGCCGGGATGCCGCCGGTGATCGTGCCGACGTTGCCGAAGAGTACGCAGCTCGCCTCCCCCTCGAACCAGTCCGCGCCGTCCACCCGGATCCGCATCCGGGTCGTCTCGCTGCGGACGTGCCGCAGCCCGGTCCAGACGTACGCCAGCCGGCCCAGCCGGTCCTTCAGGTCGCGGTCGGCGTCCCGGATCATCTCCCCGTCGAAACCCGCGCCGGCCATCACCGCGAAGTGTTCGCCGCCGAGCCGTCCCAGGTCGAGCCGTCGGCGCGGCCCGGTCAGCCCGATCCGGACCGCCTCGGCCAGATCCTCCGGGATGCCGAGGTTGGTGGCGAGCAGGTTCGCCGTACCGGCGGGCAGGATCGCCAGGGCCGCGTCCGAGCCGGCCAGCGCGTCGGAACAGCGCTGCACCATGCCGTCCCCGCCCCAGACGAAGATCAGCTCGGCGCCCTTGTCGAGCGCCTTGCGTACCTTCTTCGGCGCCTTGCGGCTCTTCGGCACCTCGTACCAGAGCAGGTCTTCGACTCCGGCGCCACGCAGCCGGGAGCGGAGTTCGTCGAGTCCGCCGCCGAGGGACTTCTTCCGGTGCGCGACGACCGCGACCCGGGCCACCTGGGCCGGGGTCACGGCCGGTCCGGGCGGCGGGGCGGCGGCGGGCTCAGCGGTCATCGTCGTACTCATGGCGCTGGTCTTACCCAGCGGCCCGGGTCGCCAAGCGGGTCGCCTGGCGCCCCGGGCCGTCGGGCGTGCCGCGTGCTCAGAGGGTACGCGCGAGCCGCTCGGCGAGCAGCCGGGTGAACCGGGCCGGGTCGCCGAGTTCGCCGCCCTCGGCGAGCAGCGCCATCCCGTAGAGCAGTTCGGCGGTTTCGGCCACGGTCGGGTCCTCCTTGCGCTGCCCGTACGCCTCGCGCAGCCCGGTCACCAGCGGGTGCGTCGGGTTGAGTTCCAGGATCCGCTTCACCACCGGCATCTCCTGCCCCATCGCCCGGTACATCTTCTCCAGGGTCGGGGTCATGTCCTGGGCGTCGCCGACGATGCAGGCCGGTGAGGTGGTCAGCCGGGACGAGAGCCGCACCTCCTTGACGTTCTCCGCGAGCTGGGTGCTCAGCCAGCCGAGCAGGTCGGCGAAGTCCTTCTCCTGCTGCTCCCGCTCCGCACCGGCGTTCTCCTTCTCCTCGTCGGTGTCGAGGTCGACCTGCCCCTTGGCGATCGACTGGAACTTCTTCCCGTCGAACTCCGGCACCGAGGAGACCCACATCTCGTCGATCGGGTCGGTGAGCAGCAACACCTCGTAGCCCCTGGCCCGGAACGCCTCCATGTGCGGCGAGTTCTCGATCATGGTGCGGGACTCGCCGGTGGAGTAGTAGATGTCGGTCTGCCCCTCCTTCATCCGCTCGACGTACTCGGCGAGGGTGGTCAACTGCTCCGGGTCGTGGGTGGAGGCGAACGAGGCGATCTCCAGGATCGTCTTCTGGTTGTCGAAGTCGTCGAGCAGGCCCTCCTTGACCGCCCGACCGAACTCCGACCAGAAGGTCCGGTAGCGCTCGGCGTCGTTCGTCTGCATCTCCTTGACCGTGGAGAGCACCTTCTTGACCAGGCGGCGGCGCATCAACTGGATGTGCCGGTCCTTCTGGAGGATCTCCCGGGAGATGTTCAGCGACAGGTCCTGCGCGTCCACCACACCCTTGACGAAGCGCAGGTATTCCGGCATCAGCTCCTGGCAGTCGTCCATGATGAAGACCCGCTTGACGTAGAGCTGCACGCCGCGCTTGGCGCCCCGCATGAAGAGGTCGAACGGTGCGCGGGACGGGATGAAGAGCAGCGACTCGTACTCGAAGGTCCCCTCGGCCCGCATGTGGATGGTCTCCAGCGGGTCGGTCCAGTCGTGGCTGAGGTGCCGGTAGAACTCCTTGTACTCGTCTTCCTTGACGTCGTCCTTCGACCGCGCCCAGAGCGCCTTCATCGAGTTGAGCGTCTCGGTCTCGGTGGTGGTCTTGCCGTCGTTGTCGGTCCGCTCGACCGACATCCGGATCGGCCAGGCGATGAAGTCCGAGTAGCGCTTGACGATTTCCCGGATCTTCCACTCGGCGGTGTAGTCGAAGAGCTGGTCCTCGGCGTCCTCCGGCCGGAGGTGCAGGGTCACCGAGGTGCCCTGCGGCGCCTCGTCGACGGTCTCGACGACGTAGGTGGCGCCGCCGTCGGATTCCCAGCGCGTCGCGGTGGACTCACCGGCCCGCCGGGTCAGCAGGGTCACCTTGTCGGCGACCATGAAGCTGGAGTAGAAACCGACGCCGAACTGTCCGATCAGGTCCTGCGAGCCGGCCGCGTCCCTGGACTCCTTGATCTTTTCCAGGAGTTCCGCCGTGCCGGACTTGGCGATGGTGCCGATGAGGATGACGACCTCGTCCCGGGACATCCCGATGCCGTTGTCCCGGACGGTGAGGGTACGCGCCTCCCGGTCGACCTCGATGGTGATGTGCAGGTCGGAGGTGTCGACCGCCAGATCCTTGTCGGCGAATGCCGCCAGCCGCAGTTTGTCCAGCGCGTCCGAGGCGTTGGAGATGAGTTCCCGCAGGAAGATGTCCTTGTTCGAATAGATCGAATGGACCATCAGCTGGAGTAGCTGACGCGCCTCGGCCTGGAACTCGAAAGTCTCGGTCCCGGTGCTCATGTGATCCTCCACGAAATGCCCGCTGCGGTGGTCACGGAGCGACGCCGGTGATCGGTGATCATTACCGGGTTACGCTCCGGATAGCCGGCGCCATCGTAAATGACTCCGACCCGGTGGCCGCGAACGCCCGGTCAGACGGTGACGCCGAGGGCTTCGGCGAGGCGGGCGACCGACGGTTCGGGACGATCCGCCGCGCGCAGCACCGCGCCGAGCAGCTCCCGGGCGGCGGGCCGCGCCCGTACCTCCGCCGCCGCGGTCCGCTCCGCCGCCAGCACCGTCCGCCCGGCCGCGACCGGATCACCGCTTGCAGGTGGGCGCGGGCCAAATCGAGCAGGTACGCCGCGCGTACGGCGATCGGCAGCCGCTGGTGATCCCGGTCGGCGGCCCGTTCCGCCGTTCCGGCGCGGGTCTGCTCGCCGTCGCCCAACTCGACGGCGACCGCCACCCCCACGATGCCGACCAGGGCCGGTCCGAAGCAGGTCCGGTAGTGGTCGCGTCCCGGCCCCACGTGGCGCGCCACCGCCTTGGCCTGGTCGAGCAGTTCGATCGTGCTGGCCCGGTCACCGAGGGCCGCCGCGCTCAGCGCCGCGTGCAACAGCAGCGTCCCGTACACCGAGAGGTGTTCGGCGGCGCCGCGCGGCGGATTCGGTCCGACGACGCCGGCTGGCGGGTTCGGCCTGGCTGCGGGCTTCAGGGTCAGACCGGCGATGCCGGCGAGGCGGTGCGCGGTCACGATGCAGAGCTCGTACGCGTGCCGGGGCCGACCGCTCTCGCGCACCACGTCGGCCAGGGGGATCGCGGCGCGCGCAGCCCACCAGGGGTCGCCGGAGTCCGCGCCCAGCGCCATGGCCCGGTCGGCGGCCAGCCACGCAAGATCGGGCACGTCGAGCCGACGCAGCACCTCGGCGGCGATCTGATAGACCTGCCCGAGCAGTACGTCCGGCCGCCGATCCGGGCCGTCGGCCCGGTCCCCGGTCCGCGCGTCGGCGCAACGCCACTGGGCGGCGCAGATCAGCGCCGGCAGGCTGCGCAGCAGCGGCGGGTAGTCCGCTCGGCCGAGGGAGAGCCAGGCGTGCGCCACCGCCTGCTCCAGTTCGGGCACGCTCGGCACGCGTATCGGCCGCTGGCCGAGCCGCACCTCGTGCCGGGTCAACGCCGCGCGCAGCGCCGCCACCTCCGGCGCCGGGCATGACCGGTCGCGGCCGGCGTCGGCAGCGTCGATGAGCTGGGCGGCGGAGATCCGCAGTACGTCGGCGATCTCGCGCAGCACGGAGAGCTTGTCGAGGTTGCGTACGCCCCGCTCGACCTTGTCGACCCACGACTTGGACTTGCCGAGCCGGTCGGCGAGGACCTGCTGCGACATCCGGCGCTGGCCACGCCAGTACGCCACCCGGCGCCCCACCGGCAGGTCGTCGGGAAGTCCCCGGCCGGTCAGCCGGTCCATTGCCACCGCTCGCAGTGCCACCCGGGCCGGGACGGCGGATGCGGTGGCTCCGACGCCGGCTCCGGCTTGTGCCGAGTCATCGCCACCTGGGCGGATAGCCCCGCCGGCCCTGCCCACTCCAACGACCCACACCTACCTCCCAGCGGCTGGGGTGGGGGCCCACACGGGGAAATGAGCCCCCACCCGACCTCGGCGTGCCGCCCATTACGGGACTGCACAGGAGTCGCCACTACCCTCGGGCAGCAATAGCGCTGAGTAGTCGGCCCACGCCTTTGACAACACATGCCAGGGGGATTCATGGAGACCTTCGGAGTGCTGCTCCGGCGCCTGCGAACCGCCGCCGGGCTGTCCCTGCGGGACCTCTCCCGAAGGGTCAACTACGACCACAGCTACCTGTCGCAGATCGAACGCGGCGCCAAGCGCCCGACACCGGTGATCGCCGCGGCTTGCGACCGGGCACTGGACAGCGGTGGCATGCTGGTAGAGGCATACGAACGCCACGCTGGTGAGGTCGATATGCAAAGGCGAACTGTTCTACGCGCACTCAGCGGACTCGCCGCTTCCGCGCCCGTCCTGACCCAACTGGAAGCCCTCCGGCACGGCATGGGCGCCGCGATCGGGGCCGACGCCGACGAGTGGGAGCAGGTGGTGGCCGACTACGGCTACGCCTTCTACCGGCAGCCGCACGCCCTACTCATGGAGCAGTTGACGTCGGATCTGACCGTGCTCCAGACGCTGATCGCCAACACCACCGGGGCACGACGAGCACGGCTGTCGGACACGGCGGCACATCTCTCCGTCGTCGCCGCGGCGCTGCTCTTCGCTGGCGGACAAGCCGCATTGTCCCAACGCTGGCGACGGACGGCCCGCCAAGCCGCCGCCGACTCCCACGACAGCGAAACGGCGGTGAGGGTGCGGGCGTGGGAGGTCGTCAACGGCTGCTATGCCGGCCAGGATCCCCAGGCGGTGTTGCGATTGTCTGAGGAAGCGGTCAGTCTCGCCGCCGGCCGGGTCTCCCCCGCCGTCGCGGGGTTGCACGCCGGACGGGCGCAACTCCTGGCCATGCAGGGCCGAACTGAGGAGGCGCGAGCCGAGATGCGCCGGGTCGTCGACATCACCGGGCAGCTCCCCGCCGTCCCTGCCAGAGAGGACGATTCGCTCTGGGCGTGGCCCGAGCAGCGGCTTCGCCACACCGAGTCGTTCGTCTACACCCACATCGGGGATACTCCGGCCGCTTCAGCGGCACAGGACCGGGCCGTGGCGCTCTACCCGAGCAGCCAGGCGCGGCTGCGTACCCAGGTGGAGTTGCACCGGGCCTGCGGCCTGATCCGCGACGGCCACATCCCCGACGGGCTCCGACACGCCGCAGACGTACTGGACCGCCTCCCCACCGAACAGCGCACCGACACCCTGCGCAGCGTGGCCCACCAGGTGCTGGCCGCCGTACCCGAACGAGAGATGAACCGCCCAGCCGTCACCGACCTGCGGGCACGAATCACCACCACCTCGTAGCCGCCCAGCGTGCTCGCCTGCCGTCGCTGGACCGGTCCCGCACTTCCAATCACCGGTTGGCCGTCGAGGGTATCCGCCACCGGGCTTATGGCATGCCGGTCTCGTGATGCGCGATGATGTCCTACGACGCACCGACTGCGACAGAATGTGCGACGCCACCTGCTCGGACGGCACGCGCGGCTTTGCGCTGGCTGTCCAGCATCTGTCGTTGACTGATCAAGGAGCCTTGTGAGCACCCTCGGTAGTTTTATTTGGTCGATCGCCGACCAGCTTCGGGGCCCCTACCGCCCCAACCAGTACGGCAATGTAATTCTCCCGCTCACAATCCTGCGACGCCTCGACTGCATCCTTGAGCCCGACCGGGAGACTGTGCGCGCGCTGGCGGCGAAGTACGACAACCCTGTGCGGCTCAAGATCGAGGTCAAGAAGGCGACCGGCAGGCCGTTCTACAACACCTCGAACTACTCCTTCGCCAACCTGCTGGCTGACGCCGATGGGCTGGCGGACAACCTGGCCGATTACATCGACCGGTTCTCGCCCGATGTCGACGTGTTCCAATACTTCGACTTCAAGAAGGAAATTCTCGCCCTAGAGAAGGCGGAGTTGCTGCGCGAGGTCATCAAGTCCTTCCAGGCTGTCGACCTGCATCCAGACGTCGTCTCCAACGCCGACATGGGCGATGCGTTCGAGTACATCATCCGCAAGTTCAACGAGGCCGCGAACGAGACCTCCGGTGACCACTACACCCCGAGGGACGCGATCCGGCTGCTGGTCGACCTGCTCTTCGCCGAGAAGGACGCCGAGCTGACCGAGGCCGGCATCGTCCGCTCGCTGTACGACCCCACCGCGGGCACCGGCGGCATGCTCGCCCTGGCCGAGGAGCACCTGCTCGCACACAACCCCGGCGCGAAGCTGAGCCTGTACGGCCAGGAGTACAACCCGCAGTCGTACGCGATCTGCAAGTCCGACCTGCTGGCCAAGGGGCACGACGCGACCAACATCGCCTTCGGCAACACCCTCACCGACGACGCGTTCAGGGGCCGCCAGTTCGACTTCTGCATGTCCAACCCGCCGTACGGCGTCGACTGGAAGCAGTACGCCAAGGCGGTCACGAAGGAGCGCGACGAAGCCGGCCCCTACGGTCGGTTCGCCCCTGGCCTCCCGGCGACCTCGGACGGGCAGATGCTCTTCCTGCTCCACCTGGCCCACAAAATGCGAAGGCCGGAGGACGGCGGCGGCCGGGCCGGCATCGTGATGAACGGCTCGCCGCTCTTCAACGGCGCCGCCGACTCCGGCCCCTCCAACATCCGCAAGTGGCTGCTGGAGAACGACCTGGTCGATGCCATCGTCGCGCTGTCGACGAACATGTTCTTCAACACCGGCATCGCCACCTACATCTGGATCCTCGACAACACCAAGCACCCGGACCGCAAGGGCCTGGTCCAGCTCATCGACGGCACGTCGTTCTGGACCAAGATGCGCAAGAACCTCGGTGCCAAGGGCCGCGAGATCAGCGATGCCGACCGCGCCAAGGTGGTGAAGTTGTACGCCGACTTCACCGACGCCGATCCGGACTACTCCAAGGTGCTGCGCACCGACGAGTTCGGCTACTGGACCGTCACCGTCGAACGCCCTCTTCTCGACGAGGACGGCAAGCCCGTCGTCGACCGCAAGGGCAATCCCAAGCCGGACACCAAGAAGCGCGACACCGAGAACGTGCCATTCACCTACGGCGGCTCGACCGCCGGTGCGGCCGGAAAAATCGAGGTCATCCGCGCCTACTTCGAGGCCGAGGTGAAGCCGCACGTCCCCGACGCCTGGATCGACTGGACAAAGGTCAAAACCGGCTACGAGATCCCCTTCACCCGCCACTTCTACAAGTACGTCCCACCCCGCCCCCTCGCCGAGATCGATGCAGACCTAGAAAAGCAGGTCGCCAAGATCCTCGATCTGCTGCGGGAGGTCGAGCAGTGAAGTCGGATCGGTGGCCGAGCGCTCCTGTCCGCCGCATGGGCACCTTGGTAGGCGGCGGAACACCGACGGCAGACTCGAAAAACTGGGACGGTGACGTCCCGTTCGTGACCCCGCCTGATCTCCGACCGGTAGTTGGAAGCGTTGTGCACACCACGCAACGGACTCTCACTGCTGAGGGTGCCGCTGCTGGTTCTTCGACTGTCCCGGAAGGATCGGTGCTTCTGTCGATCCGAGCTCCTATCGGATATGTTGCGAAAACCTCAAGCGCGATGGCTTTCAACCAGGGTTGTCGAGCCATCGTCCCGTACAACGGAACATCGGCGCGCTACCTCACTTACGCACTTGTTGCGGCTGGAGCCGAGTTGGACTCGCTCGGTCGGGGGACGACCTTCATGGAACTCTCCGCCGCGCAGATGGCTGCCCTTGAACTGCCCGTACCGCCGCTGGAGGAGCAGCGCGCCATCGCCGACTACCTCGACCGCGAGACCGCCCGCATCGACACGCTCATCAAGGAACAGCAGCGCCTGATCGAGATGCTCCGCGAGCGCCGTCAGGCTGTCATCGATGATGCGTTCTCAACTCTCGGTGAACCCAGCGTACAACTACGCCGATACATCGACTTCCTGACGAGCGGCTCCCGTGGCTGGGGCGACTACTACGCCGATCAGGGGGAGCGTTTCCTCCGGATCGGGAATCTGCCGCGCGCCAACCTCGAAATCCGCGGTGAAATCCAGTTTGTGAACCTTCCGGCTGACGTGACAGAGGGCTCACGAACAATGCTCCAAAAAAGCGATTTACTCTTCTCTATTACCGCGTATCTAGGATCTGTGGCCGTAGTCGAGGGCGATTGGCTTGGCGCGTATGTAAGTCAACACGTCGCACTTTGCCGCTTAGATTGTGATCGGGTGGACTCAAGGTTCATCGGTTGGTTTATGCTCAGCACAATAGGCCAGAACCAGCTAAACGAAGGCGCAGCGGGTGGCACGAAGATGCAGTTGGCGCTCGATGATATTCGAGAGCTTCGGGTGCCGACGGCTCCCGTTGAGCAGCAACGCCGCATTGCTGCGCATCTAGACAGGCAGACCGCCAAGATCGATGCTCTGGTCACCGAGACTGAGCGTTTTATCGAATACGCCCACGAGCGGCGGGCGGCGTTGATTACGGCGGCGGTGACGGGGCAGATCGACGTACGAGAGATGGTGTGATGGCCGACCACCACGAGGTCGTCTTCGAGTCCGAGATCTGCGCGTACCTGGAAGCCCACGGGTGGCTCTACTCGGCGAGCGACACCGGCTACGACCGGGAGCGGGCGCTCTTCCCCGAGGACCTGTTCGCGTGGCTGGAGGACACCCAGGCGGCGGCGTACGCGAAGGCTTTGAAGGCTGCGGGGTCGCAGGCGAAGTTCCTCGACGTGCTGACCACGGCGCTCGACAAGCCTCTCGAACACGGCGGCGGGACGCTGAACATCCTGCGCAACGGAGTGCAGTACATCGGTGGTGGCCGGTTGAAGATGGCGCAGTTCCGCCCCGAGACCAGCCTGAACGCGACCACCAACGAGCAGTACGCGGCGATGCGGGTGCGGGTGATGCGGCAGGTGCACTTCTCCACCGCCGACCGCCGCAGCATCGACTTGGTCTTCTTCGTCAACGGGCTCCCGGTGGCCACCGTCGAGCTGAAGACCGACTTCACTCAGTCTCTCGACGAGGCGATCAACCAGTACCGCAAGCATCGGCTGCCGCTGACCAACGGGAGGCCGGAGCCGCTGTTGTCGTTCGGGCATCGGGCGTTGGTGCACTTCGCGGTCTCCAACGACCGGGCCGCGATGACCACCAGGTTGGAGGGTGACAAGACGCAGTTCCTGCCGTTCGACATGGGGTACGAGAGTGGCGCGGGGAATCCGCCGGGTGAGGGCGGGCGGTCGGCGACGGCGTACCTGTGGGAGCGGGTCTGGGAGAAGGAAGCCTGGCTCAACATCATCGGTCGGCTGATGATCGTGGAGACCAGGGAGGAGTGGGACGTCGCGACCGGAACGTCGGTACGGCGTACGAGCATGCTCTTTCCGCGGTTCCACCAGTGGGAGGCCGTGACGAAGATCGTGGCAGCGGTGCGCGAGGAGGGGGTGGGGCATCGCTACCTGATCGAGCACTCGGCAGGGTCGGGGAAGACGAACACCATCGCCTGGACCGCGCACGGGCTGGCGCGGCTACACGTCAACGACGAGAAGGTCTTCGACTCGGTGATCGTGGTCGTGGACCGCAACGTGCTCGACGGGCAGCTCCAGGAGGCCATCCGGCAGATCGACGGGTCGGGGAAGATCGTGGCCACGATCAGCCCCGAAGACGTCCGCAAGGCGGGAGCGAAGTCGAAATCCGGGCTGCTGGCGACCGCGTTGAAGAACGGCGAGCTGATCATCGCGGTGACGGTGCAGACCTTCCCGCACGCCCTCGACGCGATCCGGGCCGACAGGGGCCTGAAAGGTAAGCGGTTCGCGGTGATCGCCGACGAGGCGCACTCCTCGCAGTCCGGCCAGATCTCTCGGAAGCTGAGGGACGTGCTCACCGCAGAGGAAATCAAGGATATCGAGGACGGTGGCGAGGTCGACGTCGAGGCGGTCCTGGCTGCGGAGATGGCCGAGCGGGCCGAGTCGAAGCACATCTCCTACTTCGCGTTCACGGCGACGCCGAAGAACAAGACCCTGGAGCTGTTCGGCCGCAAGGGTCCTGACGGGAAGCCGGTCGAGTTCCACATCTACTCGATGCGGCAGGCGATCGAGGAGGGCTACATCCTCGACGTGCTCAGGGGCTACCAGTCCTACGACACCGCGTTGAAGATCGACGGACGAGCCGCGAGCGGCAACGGCGACAAGATGGTGGAGGAGGCCGTAGCGCGCAAGGGGCTGATGCGGTGGGTGAAGCTGCACCCGACCAACATCAGCCAGAAAGTGGAGATCATCGTCGAGCACTTCCACGCCAACGTCGCCCACCTGCTGGAAGGCAGGGCGAAGGCGATGGTCGTGACCGACTCGCGCAAGGCCGCGGTGAAGTACAAGAAGGCGATCGACGCCTACATCGCCAAGCGGGCCGCCAAGGACGCCTCGTACAGCTACCGCACCCTGGTCGCCTTCTCCAACTCCGTGACTATGGCCGAGGACGAGGAATGGACCTCCGACTGGGGGCCGCAGCCGAGCAAGGACGACGAGTTCACCGAGGCCAACCTCAACCCCGGCGCTGGCACGGACCTGGCCGCCGCGTTCAAGGGCGGAACGTACAAAATCATGTTGGTCGCCAACAAGTTCCAGACAGGGTTCGACCAGCCGTTGCTCTCGGCGATGTACGTCGACAGAAAGCTATCCGGGGTCACCGCCGTGCAGACGCTGTCCCGGCTCAACCGCACCCACCGCACTGCGGGTGGGGAGCAGAAGCACAAGACGTTCGTCATCGACTTCGTGAACAAGCCGGAGGACATCCGGACCGCGTTCGAGCCGTACTTCACCAACGCCACGTTGGAGACCGAGACCGACCCGTACATTGTCGTCCACCTCGCCAACAAGCTCGCCCAGGCCGGGATCTACACGCCTGAGCAGGTGCGCGAGGTCGCCAAACTGTGGTACGCCCGCAAAGGCAACAACGCGCTCTCGGCCGCGATCAGCCCGGCCAAGAACGACTTCGCCCGCCGCTACGCGGCGGCGATTGAGGCCGACGACAAGGTCACCCTCAACACCCTCGACCTGTTCCGCAAGGACGTCTCCACCTACGTCCGGCTCTACGACTTCATGAGCCAGATCGTCGACTACGGCGACCCGTACATGGAGATGTTGTCGATCTTCCTGCGGCTCCTGGAGAAGGTCATCGCCGAATCCTCCTGGGCCGCGGAGGTCGACCTGTCCGACGTGGTCCTGGTCGGGGTCAAGCACAACAAGGCGACCGCAGTCGACATCTCGCTGACCGGTGACGGCCAGCTCAAGGGCATCGGCGCCGCCGGCACCGGTGCACGAAAGGAGCCGAAGTACGTTGCACTACAGGTCGTCATCGACAAGATGAACGACCTTTTCGGCGCCGAGTCGTTCGCCGAGTCTCAAGTCCGTGAGTTCGTGCAGGGACTGTTGCAGCGGCTGCTCGCCTACCCGGACCTGGTCAACCAGACCAAGGTGAACTCGAAGAAGCAGTTCATGGAGTCGCAGGACTTCCAGGCAGCGGTCACTGAGGCAGTGGTCGAGAACCAGGAGGCCCACAACACCATGGCCGACTACTTCTTCAGCGACGGCCCTGGCATCAACGGTGTCATCGTGGCGCTCGCGGACGCCTTCTACGAGACAGCAATCGACCAGCGGACCGCCGTGTGAGCAGGCGCGTCAATGCGACGTAGACAAGTCGACGGCCTCGAACGTCCTCGGCGATGATGTCCGCTCGCTGCGCGGCGGTTCGGCAGCACGGATCCTCGGCACAGTCTGGGCACATGCCGAAAGCCATCTGGCACGACCTGGTCGTCGCCGAGAGCACGGACACCGTCGTGGTCGAGGGCAACCATTACTTTCCGCGTATCGCACTACGGGAGGACCTGGTCCGAGGCTCCGACACGGCACACCGTCTGCCCGTGGAAGGGCATGGCTTCCTGCTACTCGTTGGAGCACGACGTACGCCGTAGCGTCGACGCCGTGTGGTATTACCCCGAGCCGAAACCGGGGGCCGAGATGATGCGGGACCGGGTCGCATTCTGGAAGGACGTCGAGGTCATCGACTGACAGGCGCACGGCTGCTTGCGCGTTCAACACCACCGAGACGATGACCCGGCAGATCGTGGGCACCGCGCCGTACATGGCGCCGGAGCGGTTCCGGGACAACAACGGCGGGCACGCGTACCCCGGTGTCGAGGACAGCCCCGCCGCCGAGTCGGCGTGGTCCGCCGCGTACGCGTTGTTCGAGCGGATCGACAACAGCCGGCGGCGAATCGGGTGGCCGCGCTGTGCCCGGTGTACCGGTGCAGCCGCCCGCTGACCCGCTGCCGGCGTTGCGCGCGCCGGTTGTCCGGTCGGCAGTCCGGGAGCGGTGATCAGCTCGGACGGGTTGTGGTGGCGGTGTTTAGCTCGTGCGTGTGGCGGCGGCGTGCGCGGCGAGGCCGGCCGCGACCTGGCCGATGAACCGGTGCAGCGCCCGCCGGTAGAGCCAGCCGGTCCCCGGCACCCTGGCGGCGAAGGTGGAGTGCCAGCGGATCGAGGTGCCGCCGCGCTCCGGGGTGAGGTCGACGTCGGCCCGGTAGTCGCGCAGCGGCAGCCCGGAGAGGAGTTCGTAGCTGAACCGGCGGTCCGGCACCCGCTCGACCACCCGCTCGCGGCTGGTGAGCCAGCCGGTCCGGAAGATCCGGATCGCGCCGACCCCCTCCGGCTCGTCCGGGCCGGGGCGTTCCAGCTCGAAGGAGCCCAGCGGTGACCAGCCGGGCCAACCGGCGCCGTCGACCAGCAGCGCGTAGACCACCGCCGGGCTGGCCGTGGTGTGCACCCGTACGTCGATCTCTTCTCGGGCCACTGTCCGCACCCTCCCCAACTCATGTACCAACTGGTACATGTACCGTATGGTACATGTCTGCCGGAGTACGGGAAGAGCTGCTCGCCCGGGTCGTCGACCGGATCGCCGACCAGGGCGTCGGCGCGCTGAGCCTGCGCCGGCTGGCGGCGGACCTCGGCACCAGCCACCGGATGCTGATCTACCACTTCGGCTCCAAGGAGGGGCTGCTCGTCGAGGTGGTCCGGGAGATCGAGCGCCGGCAGCGGGCCGCACTGGCCAGTCTGGAGTTCGACCCGGCAACCGCACCGGCGGACGCGATCCGCAGCATGTGGCGCCGGCTGGCCGACCCGGCGCTCTGGCCGTACGAGCGGCTCTTCTTCGAGCTGTACGGCCAGGCGGTACAGGGCTATCCGGGCACCACGGCCCTGCTGGAGGGGGTGGTGGACAGTTGGCTGGACCTCAACGTCGAACTCGCCACCCGGCGGGGCGTACCGGCCGAACTGGCCCGCACGCACGCCCGGCTCGGGCTGGCGGTGATCCGGGGACTGCTGCTCGACCTGCTCGCCACCGGCGACCGGGCCGGCACCGACGCGGCGCTGGAAGCCTTCGCCGCCGGTTACGAGGCGGGCCTGCCGGCCGGCCCGGCCGAGAGCGCGGGCGCCCGCCCGACGGGACGGACACCCGCGCGGTAGGTCAGGGCCGCACGAAGGTCACGTCGGGGTGCCGGGGCGACGGGTCCCGAAGCAGCGGCTGCGGCCGTCCCCGCAGATGCTGGTCGAAGAAGGCCCCGAGGTAGGCCCGCAGCGACCCGACGATCCGGTCCGGGTCGACGGTGCCGATCGATCCGGCGACCAGATCCGGCGGCAGCGGGAACACCTCGGCGAGCTGCGGCAGCAGTGCCTGGTGGTCGGTGAAGGTGAAGTGCTCACCCTCGGCCACGTGGAGATCCAGCTTCCAGCCGGTGGACTTCGCCCAGAAGCCCGCCCAGTCCCGGGCGTGCTGGTGCGTGTGCGGCGCCCCGGAACTCTGCCCGGCCCCCATCAGCAGGAACGGCCGGTCCAACCCCTGGTGTACGACGTCGCCGAAGTCCCCGGCCGAGAAGCTGTAGGCGAGACTGCCGTCCATGTCCACCCCGGCGTCCAGCCGGCGGTCCAGCAGCATCGTCTCGGCCGCCGTGAAGCCCCCGGCGGAGTGGCCGAACATCCCGACCCGGGACATGTCGAGCCCAGCGCCGACGCCGAGCGGCAGTCGCCGTCCCTCGGCGTCCGGGTTGCCACCCCGGGCGAGCAACGCGAGCTGGTCGAGGACGAAACGGGTGTCCCGGACCCGGGTCTCGAGCATCCGGTGGTTGAGTTCGGTCGGGTCGACGTCGGGAAGCTGCTGCACCTCGACCCGACCGCCCGGAAATTCAAGCTCCGGCGTCTCGTAGGTGTGGTCGACCGTCACCACCACGTACCCCCGGCTGGCCAGTTCGGTCACCAGCATCGTGCCGTTCGCCCGGGGCACTCCCCCGCCGGGTGAGAAGAGGACGACCGGGTGGCCGCCGTGCCGGGGGCGTACCGGCACACCGGTCCGGGCGTGCGTGGCGATCCCGGCCCAGTCGACCTGGCCGGTGGGGAAACCGAGCTGCGCGTCGGTGCGCGCGGCGAACCGCTGCCCCGCCAGCGGTGGCAGGTACGGCGCCGGCCGCCCGCCGTGGGCGGTGAGCGCCGGATACCAGAGGCTCACCATCAGTTCTCTCGGCCGCCCCGGCACCCACGGGTCGGGGCGGGCGGCGTCGACCAGGTGCAGTTCGCTGGTGCCGACCGGATACGGGCCGGTCGGCTCGGGCAGGCTCAGCCGCAGCGGCGGTGCGGGTGGCGTGGTCCCGGCCGAAGCCACCGGGGCGGCGGCCGGTACCGACACGGCCAGCAGTGCCACGAGCCCGCCGAGCAACCAGCGTCGAGAAGGTATTCGCATACCCGCAGACTGTCCCGCGAGAGCACCCGGGCACATCTGCCGAAGGTGCCCACCGGTACCCGGAGAAATCTCAGGGGAGTCTCGACCGGAAACCAGGGTGCGCGGCCCGATGACCGGACACGGCAACGCCCTCGTAGCGGGAGTATGCGCGGGTCTCGGCGGTGTCCGGCAGATCGGGTGTCAGCTGGACGCGGGGCGAGGTTGCCGACGAGCCACACCGGTATCACCGCACCGGCTGCTCTTGATCCACTTGCCGCCGGTCAGATCCACTTCTCCGCCACTTCCTGTATCAACTCGGCGGACTGCTGCCGTGGAAGCGCCTCACTCCGAACGGCCTCCCATGCCCGCTGTAGTACCGCCAGGTCGTCCGCATTCTCGATCACCTGCCAAGCCAACTGGTTGTCGAGATAGCCGGTCTCGCTCCGGTCCCGCGCCGTGGCGATCGCGAATGGACCGTTCAGTCCGGGGTACGCGCCGACCGACATGGGGACGACGTGCAGCCGCACGTGCGGCAGGGCGCACGCGGCTACCAGTGCGTCCAACTGTTCACGCATGACAGCCGGCCCACCGACAGGGCGGTGCAACAGTTCCTCGTCCAGTACGGCCGTGAAGTCCACCGGGGCCTCCCGGGTCAGTACCGCCTGGCGAGCGAGGCGCATGGCGAGCCGACGCTCCGCCTCCTCAAGGTTGGTCAACCCTGCCTCGGTGAGCACCGCTCGGGCGTACGCCTCGGTCTGTAACAGGCCTGGCACGACCAGAGCCTGAAACGACCGCAACGACACCGCTCCCTCTTCGACGGTCCACCAGTCGATGAACCACTGGGAGGAGCCGAGCCGGGCGGCGAGGCGGCCGAGTGCGCCGCCGGTCTGTAGGGCGCCGTCGACGGCGGCCCAGAAACCGGGCGGTGGTTTACGACGCCCACTCTCGATCATCGCGATGGTGGAGGCCGCCCATGGAATATGGCCGGCCAGATCCTCCTGCGTCATTCCGCGCGCGTCCCGGGTCAGTCGGAGTTCGTCGAGAAGATAGCGAACTCGATCATCCATGCTCACACCGTCCTCACAGGTCCGACCGGCGCGCCACACACCGCTCACGATGCGCCGTGACCACCCACAATCCGGCGCTACGCCTTCCGAGGATAGGACCGGGAAGGCCACTGTGGAAGGGACGAACTTCCGCTCGCATCGGCCCCGATCCCATTTTCGAGGAGAGAAGAAGCTAATGATTCCGGTAGGTCGAACAAAGGCGCGCCATCGCCGGGACTGGCGGCGACTCTGGCGGTACTGCCGATGTGGCTGGCGCTGGCGCTGCCCGGACTCGGTCGAACTCGTCCCGATGCCGTACCCGCCGCCGCCGGACCCGGACCGGGCGGTGGTCGTACTCCCGGATCCGCCGCCACCGGCCGGCGTTCGCGCCGTGGCCGGACCGCCGGACCCGCCGCCTCCGGTGCCGCGCGCCCGTGCCGTCAACAGCCGGTTCCCGCTCCGGAACTCCCCCGGCTCCCACGAGGTCGGCCGGGTCGGTCCGATGGCCCCGGCCCAGGCTCACCGCGCGGGCCGCAGCGGGCGCGCGGAACGTGCGGTGCGGTGATTCGGCCCGAGCCGGGCGGCCGGCCCGGTCGGCGTACCGAGGATCAGCGAACAGCATGACCCGGCCGCTCCTCAGCCGCCGTCGTCCACACGTCCATACCCGCCCGCTCTTCCTCTGCCGGGCCTGCGGGGCGAAATGGCCCTGCCAGCCGGCCCGGCTCGTCCTGCTCGCCATGTACCAGGACGACCGGCAGGGGCTGCGGATGCACCTCGCTCGCAAGCTGCTGACCGCACTGGCCGACCAGCCGCGCAGCGACGCGGTCACGCTGGCCACGCATTTCCTCGGCTGGCTGCCCCCGGAAGACTGAGGTTTCGTCACCCGACCGCGGGGGGGGGGGGCCCCGCCCCGCGGCCCCCCCCCCCCCCCCGCCGCATGCGTCGGGCCGCCGGGCCCGTCTCGCCGTCGACCGTCCCGTCGCCCCGCCCCGCCGCCGACGGGCGTCCGGGGATGAGGTCAGGAGACTCCGCAGGAACTCGCCGACCAGGTACGGCTCGACTTGTGCGCCACGTGGGTGTGGTCGCTGTGTCCGGGGTAACCGGGGCCGAGGATCTCCCGCCAGCCGTGGTTACGGGCCTGCTGGGCGAGGCGGCACAGGGAGTGCGGGTTGACGCCGAGGTCGACCGCGTCGCCGTAGAGGTGCCGGCTGGTGGCCGAGCCGCCGACCGCGTTGTTGCAGGCGTGGCTGCGGAACGCGCTGGTGACCCGGATCTGCTGGTCGCCGAGGGCGTGCCGCATGGCCTGGAGCTTCCACATGTTCACCAGGGCGTTGAAGCGGGCGGTGGAGGCTGAGACCGCGCCGCCGGACCAGTCCGAGTTGCAGTTGTTCAGCTCGGCGTAGCTGAAGTTCACCGGGGTGCAGTCGTCGTCCTGGAGGGCGTAGATCCGGTCGAACGTCTGCGGGCCGGCGATGCCGTCGGCGCCGAGCCCGTACGCCTGCTGGAAGCGAACCACCGCGGCCCGGGTGGCCGGACCGAAGGCGCCGTCGATGGTGAGTACCGCGTTGTAGCCGGGGTAACCGGCGACCCGGATCTGCAACTGTCGTACGTCCTCGCCGGACATTCCCTCCGAGAGGGTCCGGCCCCAGGCGTAGCAGCCGTCGGCCTGGGCGGGGCCGGCGGTGGTCACGGTCGCGACGAGGGTGGCCGCGGCGGCCATGGTGAGCGCCGCGAGGATTCTGACGGTACGTCTGAACAAGGGGTCCTCCATACCGAGCGGGGGTTGAATATCGACGAGGATGGCTGTCCGCAGATCACAAGTCAATATCTTGCAGTGACCTTTTGTGACTCGGCGCTTTCCTTCACCCGCCGGAGACGCCCCGTTCACCGCCCCGCCGCCGGGCGGATCGACCAGTTGGCCGGGAGGGACCGGTCCGAGACGCCGGTCGGGTGCCGGCCCGGTCTGACCGGAATAGTCTGGGCTGATGCCGAAAGCCATTTGGAACGATCTGGTCATCGCGGAGAGCGCCGACACCGTCGTGGTCGAGGGGAACCACTACTTCCCGCGTACGGCCCTGCGGGACGACCTGGTACGGGAGTCGGACACGCACACCGTCTGCCCCTGGAAGGGCACCGCGTCGTACTACACCCTGGAACACGAGGGCCGGCGCAGCGTCGACGCCGTCTGGTACTACCCGGAGCCGAAGCCGGACGCCGAGATGGTCCGGGACCGGGTCGCCTTCTGGAAGGACGTCACGGTCGTCGACTGATCCCCCGCCACCCGGGCAGCCCACCCGTCGGCCGCCAATTGCGGCATTAGCCTGCGAAGTCGCCCCACCGGGTCCGATCCTGAACCCGTGGCGACGTACGAGTACCGGTGTCCCCGGGACGGGGTCATCCCGGCCCGGTTTCCGATCGGGCAGGCTCCCGCGCGGCTCCGTTGCGCGACCTGCGCGGCGGAGGCCGCCCGGGTCTTCTCGGCGCCGTCGCTGCGTGCCATGCCGCGGCCTCTGGTCGCGGCCCTCGATTGGGCCGGCCGCAGCGCCGAAGCACCGGAGGTGGTGTCCCGGGTCCCCGGCCGACGCGGCGCGGCGGCCCGGCCGGTCCATCCCGGGCACGCCCGTCTGCCACGACCCTGACGGGTGAAAGGGAAGCCGCGATGCCCGAGCTGTTGTATCCGCTGGACTCGACGAAGAAGTTCACCGAGCAGGAACTGATGGGCCACAACCGGTGGCATCCGGAGATCCCGCCGGTCGCCACCGTCCGCCCCGGCCAGTCGTTCCGGGTGCACTGCCGGGAGTGGTTCGACGGCGCGATCCACAACGACGACTCGGCCGAGGACGTCCGGGACGCGCCGTTGGAGATCGTGCACGCGCTCAGCGGCCCGTTCTCGGTCAGTGGTGCCGAGCCCGGCGACCTGCTGGTGGTCGACATCCTCGACGTGGGGCCGATCCCGCAGGAGGATTCGGGCCCGCTCGCCGGGCAGGGCTGGGGCTACACCGGCATCTTCCCGAAGCAGAACGGCGGCGGCTTCCTGACCGACTACTTCCCGGACGCGTACAAGGCGATCTGGGACTTCAGCGGGCAGCAGGCCACCTCCCGGCACGTTCCCGGGGTGACCTTCACCGGGATGATCCACCCGGGTCTGATGGGTACCGCCCCCTCGCCGGCGCTGCTGGCGAAGTGGAACGAGCGGGAGGGGGCGCTGCGGGCCACCGACCCGGACCGGGTACCGCCGCTGTCGCTGCCACCACTGCCGGACGGGGCGATCCTCGGCTCGCTGACCGGTGGCGACTTCGATCGGGTCGCGGCGGAGGCGGCCCGGACCGCGCCGCCCCGGGAGAACGGCGGCAACCAGGACATCAAGAACATGACCAAGGGAACCAGGGTCTTCTATCCGGTGTACGTCCCCGGCGCCAACCTCTCCGTGGGCGACCTGCACTTCTCCCAGGGCGACGGTGAGATCACCTTCTGTGGTGCGATCGAGATGGGCGGCTTCATCGACCTGCACGTGGACGTGATCAAGGGCGGGATGACCATGTACGGGGTGTCGGAGAACGCGATCTTCCTGCCGGGGATCGTGGCTCCGCAGTACAGCCAGTGGCTGGCCTTCTCCGGCATCTCGGTCAGCACCGACGGGGAGCAGCGCTATCTCGACTCGCAGCTCGCGTTCCAGCGCGCCTGCCTGCACGCGATCGAGTACCTGTCCCGCTTCGGCTACAGCCCGGAGCAGGCGTACCTGATCCTCGGCGCCGCCCCGATCGAGGGGCGCTTCTCCGGGGTGGTGGACATTCCGAACGCGTGCGCGACGGTGTACCTGCCGACCGCGATCTTCGACGTCGACGTACGCCCCTCGTCCGCCGGGCCGACCCGGGTCGATCAGGGCCAGGGCGCCCCGAAGGCGACCTTCTGACGCCCCGCCAGATCCCTGGGCACGACAGAATTGATCGACTTTGCGCCATCTGAGCGCTTCGGTCGCGTCGAGATTCCGGCCGCCGGCCGTTGGTAGCGTGAACCGCTCGTGCCGATTCTCCGCAGCGACCGCAGAGGAGTGCCGCCATGCCGGAGGAGGAAGCGGATCCCGTCCCCCGACGACCGCCACTGCGGCAGGACCGTCTCGTCGACGACCTTCGGCCGGCGCCCCAGGAGCCGCCCCCCGACGTCGTCGAACTGCACGGCTTCCTGGGCAGGGACGGTGCGGACGGATACTGGCGGCTCTATCTGACCGTTGGCCTGGACAGCTACCTGCGGATCGCCGAGGCGGACATCGTCGCCAGCCGTCAGGCCGACGACGACGCCACCTCCCTCGATCCCAGTGTCGTCGTCGTCCGCGCCTCGGCCACTGTCGAACACGTGCACACCACCTCTGCCGACCTGCACGCGGACTTCCTCCGGGGGCCGTACTCGACCGGGCTAGGGACGGAGCGGTCCGGCAACGATGCCCCGGCGACGCGGTCCAGACTGCGGCGCGGACACTTCACCGCAGAGGCCGCACTTGCTTACCCGCAGACCTATCCCTATTTCTGTCGCCCTCAGGTCACCATCGAACAGCAGACCTGCTTCTGCACGATCTTCTGCCCGAGGTGACCGGACCCTCCACCGCGTCCCGCCCGGCCGCGCCGGGCAGCGCCGTACCGGAACTGTCGTCACCCGCGGGCCTGCTGACCTACCTACTCGACCGCGGGCTCCTGCCCTGGGACGGCGTCGATCCTGGCGACATCGTGGTGACCATCCGAAGCAGCCGCAGTTCGAGTCACGTCGTCGAGGCCGGCCCGGACCGCTGCTACTTCCTGAAGCATCCGACCAGCCTCGAACAGCAGGCGACGGTGAGGCACGAGGCCCTGGTCTACCAGGCCCTGTCGCCCCGTGAGGAGTTCCGGGGCATCGGACCCCGCCTGATCCGGCACGATCCGGACCTGCCGCTGCTGGTGCTGGAAGCGATCCAACCGTCCCGACCGTCCGACCCGGTCCGGATCACGTCCCGGCGCTTCATCACTCGGCTCGGGCGGCGGCTCGGGCGGGTACTCGCCGCGCTGCACGACCTTCCCCCGGTGGCCGGCGATCCGTACGCGCCACTGCCGCCGGCACTCCGGCTGGACGCGCCACCTGTCGCCTTCCGTGAGTATCTCGGCGCCGCCACGACCCGGCTCGTCCGGTGCGTGCAGCAGGACGCGACCCTCACCGCCACCCTCGCGCGCTGCCGGGAGAGCTGGCGCCGTACGACCTGGATCCACGGCGAGGTCAGATGGCCGCACGTCGTCCTGCGGGCCGCGTCCGGCAACGCTGTCGCACGACCGGTTCTTGTCGACTACGAATCCGCCGGACTGGGCGAACCCTGCTGGGACGTGGGCTGCGTCATCGCCGCCTACCTCGACTCGTGGCTCGGCTCGATGCCCGATCCGACGACCGGATCGGTCGAGACGCTGGTCTCCCGGTCGGCGCTGTCCGTACCCGAATTGCAGGAGGCGGTCGCGGCGTTCTGGCGCGGCTACGCCACCGGGCGACGGCTCACGGCGGTGGAACGCCGGGCTGCGCTCGACCGGGCCGTACGGTTCGCCGTCGTCAGACTGCTGTGGTCGATCTTCGAGCTCAGCGTGGGAGAGGAGAGCCTCGATCCCCGGTGCGTCATGGCACTCCAACTCGCACACAATCTCGCCCGGCGTCCCTACGAGGGCGTTCGCCACCTGCTCGGCATCCCGCTGAGCTGACGGATGGACGGATCATGACCTCGTACCGGGAGCAGGTGGCGGATCTCGCCAGGTACGTCCGGGTCCTGGACGAACGACGCTTCGTCTGGTTCGGGCAGCGAGTCTCCGCCGTCCCTCCGAGGAACACCGCCCACCGGCCAGCGCCGACGCCGATCCGGTCCACCCTGGCTCTGCACCTCTACCAGCACTTCTTCGTCACCGGCGCTCCGGTCCCCACCCGCCTGCGGGGGCAGCCGGGCGGCAGCGCGCCGGACGCCGCCTTCGTCGAGCACATCCGGGACAACATCGTGGGCGCCGGCCCGCCGGACCGGGACTGGCGGTTCGACCGCTCGCACCCCGAGGGCGTGGTCGCCACCCGCGACGGGATCTCCTTCCTGGTGCCCCGGACGGCGGTAGCCGAGTTTGGTTCGGGCAGGTCACCGGGGGACGCGCTCACCGTACGGCAGTCGCCTCTCCTCCGTGCGGCGCAGCCGGGCTTCTGCTTCGTCCTCGGCAGCGTCGCCCCACCGGAACCGGGCGAGACGATCCGGCTTTACTGGAACATCGCGGCCGACGGCGCCGCCATGCTCACCCGGCTGCTGAGCACCGATCTGAACACCCGCTCGATACCGTTCACCCTCAAGCTGCCCAACACCGCGCAGGGTTACCAGCGCTGCGACTCCGCCGTGTTGTACGTGGCCGGTGCGCTGTTGCCGGCCGTGGTCGAGGTGGTCGTCCGGCGCCATCCGGAGCTGGAGCCGGTGCTCGGGGACCGGATTCCTCCGCTCACCAGTCCGCTGCTGCGCGGCGTCGGCGTGGCGCAGGACCCGGGTGGTGGCGAGAGCTTCGGGCAGCACCGGTGCCGGCTGCTCGCCGAGGCGCTCTGCACACCGGCTGCGCGGCAGGCGCGCGGACCGCAGCGGCGCGCGGAGGAGCTGATCAGGTGGCTGGACGAGAACGGCGTCTCGATCGTCGCGCCCTACCGGAACGCCGGCTCCACCGACCTGGAACCGCCGCTGCTCCGGCTGGTCAACCGAACCGGCGACCGGGCAGCCGGAACACCCGACGGCCGTGGACATCCCCGGCCGGCAGCCCTGGGCCCGGCCGGACCGCTCGGGGCCGACCCTGTCGCGGCCGTTCCGCTCGCCGCCGCCCCGGGGGCGGCCGACCCGCTCGGGGCCGCGATGGCGATCGGCGAGGTGTTGCTGGCCGAGGCGATGTGGTGGGGCGACAGGTGCACCTGGTGGGGGTCGCACGGCCGGGAGAACTGGACGGCGATCGGTCCGGACGTCTACTCCGGCACGGCCGGCGTGGCGTCCTTCCTGGCGACGCTGGCGGAGACCGTCGACGACGACCGGTTCGCCGACGCGGCGGTCGGCGCCTTCCGCTGTGCCGCACGACAGGTCGAGCAGCGGATGGCGCCGAATCAGGCCGGCTACCACCTTGGCTGGTCCGGGGTCGCCGCCAACCTCCTGCGGGCCGCGCACCGGTTGGATCACCCCGAGCTCTGGGCACTGGGCGCGCGGATCGTCCGTGACCGGCTCGACCGCGACCTGCTTTGCGCGGGCAACGACTGGTTGGCGGGTCTCGCCGGTACCGTCTCCGGGCTGCTGACGCTGGCCCGGGAGGGGGTGGACGGGCCGGTTCTCGACGCGGCGGAGCGGGTCGGCCGGGCGCTACTGACCCGGACGATCCGGGTCGCCGACACGGTCGCCTGGCGCGAGCCGCAGGTGCGCAGCAACGTACCGCTGACCGGACTCGCCCACGGCTGCGCCGGTATCGCGCTCGCCCTGGCCGATCTCGCGGTGGCGACCGGCGACGGCCGGTTCCGGAGCGTGGCCCTGGACGCCGTCGAGTACGAACGACGGCGCTTCTCTCGCGTCCAACGCAACTGGCCCGACTTCCGGCTCCAGCCGGCCGCGCGCGGCTCCAGCGGCGTTCGGCGGTACGCCGTCGCCTGGTGCCACGGCGCCCCGGGCATCACGCTGGCCCGCTCCCTGACCTGGCGACTGCTCGGTGCACCCCACCTGAGCGAGGAGACCGCGACCGGGCTCGTCACGACGATCCGGTCGCTCGACTGGCTGACCGAGGAGGGAATGGACCGGATGGTCCTGTGTCACGGACTGGCCGGCAACCTGATGATCGTCAGATCCGTCGCGCGGCAGGGCTTCGCGACACCGGTGCGGCACGCGTCCACCGTCGACGCCGCCACCCGCACTCTGTGCCGGACCGCCCGGCTCGTCCGGGGCAGTGGCGCCGTCTCACGGTGGGCCAGGCAGAATCCCGGACTGCTGACCGGCGTCGCCGGGATCGGGCAAGCCCTGCTCGGCGAGGCCGGGGTGGCCGGTGCGTCCGAGGGCATCCTGCCCTGGACGGCGCCTCCACCGGAGAGCAGCCTGCCGGTCCAGCCGGCCGTACCGGCGAATTTTCCGGGTGAACGTCAACGAACTCCGCCCGGCGCTCACCTCGACCGGGGAGCGCAGGCCCGGACGCCGGCCTGATTCGCCGCTTCCGGAACAGGCAGGCCCGGACGCCGGCCCGCTTTACCTCCGTCGACGGCCCGGCGCCGCCCGCCCGGAGCGGGCGTCCGCGCGAATCGGGGCGGACTTCATGCCCATGCCTCCGAATCGACGTCAGCGACGGATACCGGCTCGACCACCCGTAGCCGCCGGGTCGACGGGCCGACGGTCAACCGCTGCCCCCAGACCATCGTCAGGTGGTCGGTCTCGAGCCCGTCGGCGAAGACCACCAGCCGCTCCCGCTCCGCGACGATTTCCAGCGTCTCGTCCGCGCCGAGCCGCCCGGCGGTCAGCGACGCGCCGGTCGTCGGGGACGGCCACGCCTCGCGGACGAACCAGCACAGCGCCGGTTCGTCCGCCGCCGGCAGCGGCGGTGCGGCGGCCCGTTCCCGGGCGATCGACGCGCACCAGCCGGTGGCGCCGGTCCCGGTGCCGACCACCAGTCCGGAGGAGGACTGGCGTTCGCGGCGGCCGTCGGTGATGCAGAGCAGGTAGCGCGCCGACTGGTGCCCGGGATGACCGGCGTAGATCTCGTTCAGCCCGACCAGTTCCTGGCCGTCGTCGAGAGTGGCCCGGACCATGGTCCGGTCCCGCACCGGAGCCCGCCCGGCGACCACCGCGGTCACCAGCCCGGCGACCGCCTCTGGCCCGAACCGGACGAGTACTCCGGCGTTCTGCCCCGGCTCCGGGTCCACCCCGATCACCGGCTGCCCGTCCAGGTACTTGGCGACGTTGGCGACCAGCCCGTCCTGGCCGACCGCCAGCACGATGTCCTCGGCCGCGAACGGGAACCGGGCCAGGTCGTCCCGGTCCACCCGACCCCGCCGCCAGTCCGCCGGGATGGCCGATCCGACCGTGGTCAGCGCCGCCTGCAGCGCCTCGTGCCGGGTCACCACCTCGGTCAGGTCGCGCCCCCGCTGGCGCAGGTAGTAGCCGGCGGCGGCCCGGGTGCCGTGGTGGGCCAGCAACTCGTCCAGTTCGCTGCGCCGGCTCACCACGACGACCCTCGGCGCCAGCGTGGCGCTCACCGGGACAGCCGGGTCAGCAGGCCGGTCAGCATATCCGGGGTGACCGTGAGCTGGCCGATCTCGGGAAGCTGCCCGGCCACCTCGCGCAGCGCCAGCGCGTGCAGCACCTCCGGCGGCAGGTCCCGGTACGCCGCCAGCCTGGCCGTCTCCGCCTCGGCCTCGGCGAGCCCGATCACGCGTACCCCGTCGGCCTTCGCTCCGGCGAGGGTGCGCTCCTTCTCCGCCTCGGCGGCGGCCAGCACCCGGGCCCGCTCGGCCGCCGCCGCGTTCGTCACCTTCTCCCGCTCGGCCTTGCCCTGGGCCCCCGCCAGGTCGGCGGCGGCCTCCAGTTCGACCTTGCGCCGGGAGTTGGCGCCGTGCTGCTCCACCAACTGCTGCTCCCGGCGGGCCAGCTCGATCTTGTTCTGCAACTCGTTCTCGGCGATCGCCCGCTCCTGCTCGACCGCCTGCGCCCGGCGTGCGTAGGTGGCCCGGTCGGCCTCGACCTGCACCGTCTCCCGGGTCGGTGTCTGGAGCGCCCGCTCCATTTCCGGCTCGGGCCGCACCGCCACCACCCGGGCGCTGACCACCGAGACACCCACGTCGGTCAGCCGGCCCTCGTCGCGCAGCGCCGCCGAGACCGCCTCGCGGACCGCCGCGATGTCGGTGAGCGCCTCGGCCAGCGGCACCCGGGCCAGCAGGTCCAGCGCCGGCTGCTGGGCCAGCTCGGCCAGCAGGGTGGCGATCTGGTCGAGCGGACGGCCCCGGGCGACGCCCCTGTGCGGGTCGACCGAGAAGTCCAGCCGGCTCGCCGCCAGCGCCGGGTCGGCGATCCGGTACGTCACCGTCGCCTGCACGGTGACGTCGGCGAAGTCACCGGTCCGGGCGTGGAACAGCAGTGGCAGCTCGCGGTCGTCGACCGGCACCTCGCTCAGTACGCCGACCAGCGGCCGGTACCAGAAGGACTGCCCGACCCCCTCGTGTCGGACGCTGCCCCGCACGGAGTGTCGGATCCACGTGGTTGGCGCCCCGCGCAGGTGTCGCAGGAACAGCCGCCTGGTCACGTCGGCCATGACGCGCCCCCTCCCCTGTTTTCGTCGCCAAGACGATAAAGGGAGATCGGATTTCGCGTCAAGCTGCCGATAAACCGGTCCCGAACCCAGGGCCCCGGACAGCCCGGGTCAGGCGGCGGCGAGTTGCGGATAGAGGGCGGCGAGATCCGCCGAGAGCCCGGCCTTCACCCGGCGGGTCACGTCGTCGGCGAGTACCTCGTGGGCGCCGGCCTCGACCCCGTCCAGGGCCTGCCGGGCGACGTCCTCCGGGGCGACCTTCGGCACGTCGAGGTGCGCGGCCATGTCGGTGTCGACGTACCCGACGTGCAGCCCGGTCACCCCGACACCCCTGGCGAGCAGTTCCAGCCGCAGCGAGTTGCTCATCGACCAGAGTGCCGCCTTGGATGCGCTGTAGGAGCCGGAGAGGGCGAGCCAGGAGAGCACCGAGTGGATGGTCAGGAGGTGGCCACCGCCGGCCGCGACCATGCCCGGCACGAAGGCCCGGGTCACGGCGAGTGGGCCGAAGAAGTTCGCCTCGAACTCGCGGCGGACGTCCTCCACCGGCGAGCCGAGGAAGTTCGCGGCGACCAGGCCGGCCGCGTTGTTCACCAGCACGGTGACGTCGGATGCCCGCCGGGCGGCCTCGGCGACCGACTCGGGGTCGGTCATCTCCAGTGCCAGCGGCACGACGTCGGGGTTGGTGACAGTACGCGGATCGCGGGCGGTGGCGTAGACCCTGCGGGCGCCCCGGGCCAGCGCCTCGGCGGCGATCGCCCGGCCGAGCCCACGGTTGCCGCCCGTGACGAGGACGACGGCGTCTCTGATCTGCATCATGGTGCCTTTCGGGGAGAGGTAGAAAACCGATCGGTTTCCACCACCGTAAACCGATCGGTTTCCATCCGCAAGCAGGGCGGGTACGCTGCGAACATGACCTCGACGACCAACCCGGCGACCCCGCGCGACCGGCTGCTCCGGGCGGCGGCCGCGCTCTTCCACCGGGAGGGCATCGCGACCACCGGGGTCGAGCGGCTCTGCCAGGTGGCCGGCGTCTCCAAGCGGACCATGTACCAACTCTTCGAGACCAAGGACGCCCTGGTGGCGGAGAGTCTCGACGCGTGCGGCCCGGGGGTGGTCGCGGCACACCTGCCGGACCAGACCTCCGGTCTCGACCCGCGCGAGCGGATCCTCACCGTCTTCGCCCACCTGGACGAGCTGTCCGGCTCACCCGAGTTCCGGGGATGTCCGTTCCTGAACACGGCGGTCGAACTCCGGGACCCCGACCATCCGGCCAGCGTGGTGGCCCGCAGCTACAAGGGCCGGCTGACCGACTTCTTCGCCGAGCAGGCCCGGCTGGCCGGTGCCCGCGACCCGGAGACGCTGGCCAGGCAGCTCACCATCGTCTACGACGGGTCGGCCAGCCGGGCCGTGACCCAGGGTGCCGGGCTGGACGGGCTGGCCGCGCTCACCGCCTCGGCACTGCTCGACGCCCAGCTCGGCACCGCCTCATCCGAGGCCCAGCTCGACACCGCCTCATCCGAGGCCCAGTTCGACACCGCCTGACCCGGACCGCCGCGTACCGCCGGCAGCTCCTATCGACTGTCGCCGGCCTGACGGCCCTGCCTCACCTCAGGTGCCGGGCGAAGAACCGGTTCCCGTCGTCCCCCTCGAACTGCGGGACGCCGGTGTGCCCGCCCATGTTGGCGTGCAGCGTCTTCTCCCTGGAGCCGAAGGCGTCGAACAGGTCCAGGGCCAACTGCCGGTCGTTTCCCTCGTCGTCCCACTGAAGCAGGACCTGCAACGGAATGGTGACCTGCCGGGCCTGTTCGAACATGGTGCGGGGCACGAAACTCCCGGCGAACAGCAGGGCGGCCGAGATGCGCGGCTCGACCACCGCCAGCCGGATGCCGATGGCGATCACCCCTCCCGCGTACCCGACC
This sequence comes from Plantactinospora veratri, assembly GCF_036421995.1. Lineage (NCBI taxonomy): Bacteria > Bacillati > Actinomycetota > Actinomycetes > Micromonosporales > Micromonosporaceae > Plantactinospora > Plantactinospora veratri. Next base: position 94,395 of record NZ_JAZGQL010000009.1, on the reverse strand, counting down.
GGACCGCCGATCTCGGGCAGCGAGAGGAGGGCGTCCAGGGCGGCCCGCCACTCCGGGACCGCCTTCTCGACCAGTGGCAGGACGAGCCGGTCGACGATCTCGTCGTCGACCGGCTCGCCAGCCGCCAGCGCCCGGTGCAGGTCGCCGCGGGCCTCCTCGGCGGCGGCGGACCGGGGCCGGTCACCGCTCCCGGGGAGTTCGATGGTGGCTGCGGCGAAGCCCTCCGCCGCACAGTGCCGGGCCCGGACCACCAGTCGGGGGTACATCCTGCGCAGTCCGCCGGGGTGGCCGAGCAGGATCAGCGGGGCCGGCGCGGATGCGGATCCGGGCGTCCACAGGATGCCCGGGATCCCCCCGAGGGCGAATCCGCGTTCGAGAACGCCGTCGTCGAGGCGCTGTTCAGCAGTGAATTCCACGGTCGTGCCTTTCGGGAGTGCTCGCGAACGGCGCTCCCGGACGACCTATCGCCCGACCGTGACCCCGCAGGGGAGCACCCATGTCGAAACGTTCACGGGTACCACCTCCTCGGTCTCTCGCACGGCCTCCGGAAGTTAGCAGCGTCGCCGCGCTCCGCCAAACCGGTTTTCCGAAGACTCGGTACGAGCGCCGCACGACGGCTGGCACACACCCGCACCCGGCCGACCGCCGTCAGCGGCTCAGCCGCTGGTACCGCCGGACGGCCAGCGGCGCGAAGACGCCGATCAGCAGCAGCGGGAAGGCGACCGCCAGGAGCAGCGGGTGCTGCGCCGCCCAGGAGTCCCCGCCGCTCCCCGGATTGCCGAACAGCTCACGGCTGGCCGCCACCGTCGCCGACAGCGGGTTCCACGACGAGATCGCGCCGAGCCAGTCCGGCATCAGTTCCGGTGCCACGAAGACGTTGGAGAGCGCCGTCAGCGGGAAGGCCAGCGGAAAGACGATCACTCCGACGGTGTCCGGGTTCGGCACCATCAGGCCGAGGAAGATGCCGACCCAGGTGAGCGCGAGCCGCAGCAGCAGGATCAGCCCCACCGCCGTGAGCGCGTCGAGCAGGCCGTTGCGCCACTGCCAGCCGACCAGCAGGCCGCAGACCACCAGCATGGTCATCTCCAGCAGCGCGCGGAGCAGGTCCGCACCGGCCCGCCCGGTGACCAGCGCGGTCCGGGCCATCGGCATCGACCGGAACCGGTCCACCACGCCCCGGCTGACGTCCATCGCGATACCGCTGGCGGTGGCGCCCAGCCCGTACAGCATGGTCATCACGAAGACGCCAGGCAGCAGGTACTCCCGATAGCTGCCCTGGCCGGGCATCGCCATCCCGCTGCCGAAGACGTAGCCGAAGACCAGCACGAACATGATCGGCAGGCTGAAGTAGATGAGTATCTCCTCGGGCGAACGGACCACGTGCGCCATGTTCCGGCCGGTCATCACCCAACCGTCGGTAACCGCCCGACGGAACCCGGCCGACCGCCCGGCCGACCGCCCGGCCGACCGCCTTGCCGGAGACGCCTGCGACGCCCGGTGCTGTGCCTGCAACGTACTGGTCATGCCGTCACCCCGTTCCACTCGTCGTCGTACCGACCCGGCCGGTCCGGCCGTCCCGCCACCGGCCCGGTCACGCCGGCACCCCTGCCCGGTTCGGCTGCGCCGCCCCGGCCTGGTGCCCGGTCAGGTGCAGGAAGGCCTCGTCGAGGGTCGGCCGGCGCAACCCGATGTCCTCGACCGCGATCCCGGCGTCCCGCAGCGCCCGCATCACGTCGCCGAGCGCCGCCACCCGGTCCAGGACCGGGGCGCTGAGCTGCCGGATCTCCGCGTCGAGCGTCACCGGCCCGGCGGAGGAACGTTCCACGATCCCGGCGGCGGTGCCGAGTTCCGCCGCGTGCCGGACCACCACCTCGATCCGGTCCGCCCCGATCCGCGCCTTCAGCTCGGCCGAGGTGCCCTCCGCGACCACCCGGCCGGCGTCGACAACCAGGATCCGATCGGCGAGCTGGTCCGCCTCCTCCAGGTACTGGGTGGTCAGCAGCACGGTGGTGCCGTCGGCGACGAGGCTCCGTACCGCCGACCAGAGCTGGTTGCGGCTGCGCGGGTCGAGCCCGGTGGTCGGCTCGTCGAGGAAGAGCACCTGGGGGGTCATGATCAGACTGGCCGCCAGGTCCAGCCGGCGGCGCATCCCGCCGGAGTACTCCGCCGCCGAGCGGCCCGCCGCGGCGGTCAGCCCGAACTGCTCCAGCAGCTCGTCCGCGCGGCGCCGGGCCGCCCGAGCCGACAGACGGTGCAGCCGACCGAAAAGGATCAGATTTTGCCGCCCGCTGAGTATCTCGTCGACCGCCGCGTACTGCCCGGTCAGCCCGATCACCTCACGGACCTGCTCGGGCTGCCGGGCCACGTCGTACCCGGCCACCTGAGCCCGGCCGGAGTCGAAGCGCAGTAGCGTGGCGAGGATCCGGACCGCCGTGGTCTTGCCGGCGCCGTTCGGTCCGAGCAGCCCGCACACCGTGCCGGCCGGCACGCGCAGGTCGAACCCGTCGAGGGCCCGGGTGGCGCCGTACCGCTTGTGCAGTCCCTCCGCCACGACCGCTGATGTCTGTGTCGTCATGCCGAACACGGTCACCGACCGCGCGCACCGGTCACGCACCGATCGCTGACGGCCGCCCTGACCGGTCCCGCACCGATCGCTGACCGCCGGGCTGACCGGCCACGCACCGCCGGGCCGGTGCGGTCGCCCGCGGTCAGCCGGCGTCGAGCATCGCCAGCGCCGCCGCCCGGCTCAGCGCCGCACCCCGGGCCAGCAGACGCCGGTACGCCGGCTCGCCGAGCCGGGCCCGGGTGGCGACGGCGACCGGTGCGGCGTCGATCGCCACCGCGCTGCCGTAGCCGGCCTGCAACGCCGCAACCGCGCCGAGCAGCAGGCCGGCCCGGTCGACGTCGCCGTCCCGGAGCACCGGTCCGACCAGACCCTCGATCGCGATCGTGAGGGTACTCAGCTCCCACACTCCCGCCGTGGCGCCCAGCACCTGACGGAACCGGGCCCGCGCCCCTGCCTCGTCACCGGCCGCCGCCAGGATCTGCCCCAGGGCGACGAGCGCCGCGAGCCGTACCCCCTCCGCCCCGAACCAGCCGGTCGGGCACTCCGCCAACGCCTGCTCGCAGAGCCGCCGGGCCCGGTCCAGGTCACCGTGCCGCCGGGCGATCTCGCCGAGCCCCAGGTGGGCCGCTGCCAGCAGCTCCGGCGCCCCGGCCGGCACGGCCAGCTCCAGCACCCGCCGGTAGTCGTCCTCGGCTCCGACCAGGTCGTCGATGCCGAGCCGACCGTCGCCCCGGGTACGCAGCAGCTCCGCCATGTCGAGCATCGAGTCGAGTTCGTCGGCCAGCCGCAGCGCCTCGTCGACAAGTTCGGAGTGGGTGTGGTCGCGGCGCCGGTACGCCAGCTCGATCAGGATCGTCAGCACCAGGATCGTCCCCCAGCGCTCCCCGATGGCCCGGAAGTCGGCCAACGCCTGGTCGAGCCTGGTGTACGCCTCCTCGTAGCGACCTTCGAGCATCAGCACCATCCCCATGCCGAGCGCCGCCAGCGCCCGGCTCCACGGGTCGGTTCCGATGAGCCCGATCCAGCCTTCGGGGGTGCTGAGCAGATTCGCCGCCATCTCCGGCGGTGGACCGTTGGCGACCCCGGACAGGTAGAGCAGGAACGGCTGCCGGGGTGGACGGCCCAGGCTCCACAGGATCGTGGCTGCCGGTTCGACACCCTGCGGCCCCGAACCGTACCCGCCGAGCGAGGCGTGCAGCAGACAGAGGGCGTACTCCTCGGCGAGTTCGGGGGGCGGGTCGCCGCCGAGCTGCTCGACGAGTTGGGCGGCCAGCGCGGCCCCCTCACCCCGCAGGCCGCGCAGCCACCAGTAGAACGAGAGCGCGGCGACCAGCTCCAGCGCGGTAGCGACGTCTCCGGCGGCCATCGCCCGGCGCAGCGCGGCGTGCAGGTCGTCGCGGTCGCCGTCGAGCCGCCGCAGCCAGTCCAACTGGTCCGCGCCGCGCAGCCGCAGGTCGGCGGTACGGGCCAGTTCGAGGAAGTACCCCGCGTGCGCCCGCCGCAGCTCCTCCGCCTCGCCGGCCTCGACCAGCCGTTCGGCGCCGAACGCGCGTACCGTCTCCAGCATCCGGAAGCGCCCGCCGCCCGCCTCCACCAGGGACTTGTCCACCAGGCTGGAGAGCACGTCGAGCAGCTCCGCGTCGCCTGCGCCCGTGTCGAGGGGTCCGCAGACCCGTTCGACGGCGGCCAGGTCGGCGGGGCCGGCGAAGATCGTCAGCCGGCGCGCCAACCGCTGTTCGGCCTCGTCCAGCAGGTCCCAGCTCCACTGCACCACCGCACGCAGCGTCTGGTGCCGGGGCTGGGCGATCCGGCTGCCCCGGGTCAGCAGCCGGAACCGGTCGTCGAGCCGGGCCGCCACCTCGGTGACCGGCAGTGCCCGCAGCCGGGCCGCCGCCAGCTCGATGGCGAGCGGCAGGCCGTCGAGGGTGCGACAGATCCGCAGTACCGAGGGAAGGTTGTCGGGGCCGACGGTGAAGCCCGGTGACACGTCGGTGGCCCGTTCGACGAAGAGCCGGACGGCCGGGTACCCCGGGGCGGCCTCGGCGGCGGTCTCGGCCGGTGGCAGGGGCAGCCCGGAGATCGGGCAGAGCGCCTCGCCGGTGAGCCCGAGCGGCTCCCGGCTGGTGGCCAGGACCCGCACCTTCGGGCAGGTGCCGAGCAGCCGGGCGACGAGCCGGGCGGCGTCGGCGACCAGGTGCTCGCAGTTGTCCAGTACCAGCAGCAGGCTGCGGTCGGCGAGCGCCGTGACCAGCCGGTCGGCGGCGTCCCGGGGGCCGCCCTGGGCGCTCAGCGCGGCGTCCCGCAGATTCAGCGCGGCCAGCACCGCGGAGGCGACGTCCGCACCTGCGGCCACCGCCGCGAGTTCGACCAGGAAGACCTCGCCGGGCTGCCGACCGGCCGCCTCGATCGCCAGCCGGGTTTTGCCGGCGCCACCGGGCCCGTGCAGCGTGACCAGGCGCCCCTCGCCGAGCAGCTTGCCGACCCGGGCCAGTTCCTCGTCCCGGCCGACAAAGCTGCTGAGCTGCCCGGGCAGCCCGACAGCCGCCCCGGACAGCTCCCCGTCGGCGCTGGCCGCCTCGCCATCGACCACGGCGGGAGCGGCGGCCGGGCCGGCAGCATCGGCGGCGGCCGGGGTGGGGGCATCGGCCGCCGGCCTGCCGGGATCGGCGGCTGGACTGGCGGGCCTTGCAGGGGTGGGACCGGGGCGGCCCGTTTCGGCCGGGAGCAGGGCGGGATCGTCGCGCAGCACGGCCACGTGCAGCGCGGCCAGTTCCGGAGACGGGTCGGTGCCGAGTTCCGCCGCGAGCAGTCGCCGGGCCTCTTCGAAGGTGGCCAGCGCCTCGGCCCGGCGACCGCCGACGTGCAGCGCGCGGATGAGCTGGCCGCGAAGTCGCTCCCGCAACGGGTACGCCGCCACCAGCTCCCGCAGCTCCGCCACCGACGGTCCGGCCCCGGCGATGTCGAGTTCCGCCGCCACGCGGTCCTCGACGGCGGCGAGCCGCAACTCGTCGAGGCGGATCGCCGCGGCCCGGGCGAAGGGTGCCTCCCGGACGTCGGCCAGCGGCTCGCCGCGCCACAGCCGGGAGGCGGCGCGCAACAGCACGACGGCGTTCCGGCGGTCACCCCGGGACAACGCGCGCTGGCCCTCCGCCACCAGCCGGGTGAACCGGTGCAGGTCGACGTCCTCCGGTTCCACCGCGATCCGGTAGCCCGCCGGGTGGAACTCCACCGGTGGCTCCGGCCCGTCGACGCCGGAGAGCACCTGGCGCAGCCGGGAGACCTGGGACTGCAACGCGTTCGCGGCCCGGTTGGGCGGGGCGTCGCCGTACAGGCCCTGGATCAGTCGGTCCGCCGAGACCACCCGGCCGGCGTCGAGGAGCAGCAGTACCAGCAGGGCACGCAGCCGCGGACCACCGACGGCGAGTCGCCGGCCGTCGCCCGCGTACACCTCGGTCGCGCCCAGGATGCCGAACCGCATGGCGTCGATTGTCGCCCACGCCACCACGGCGGCCGGCACGCCCTCGGCCGGGGGCAGCACCGCCGTGCTGGCGGCCTCCTCAGGGTCCCGGCAGCGACCGGCGCGTTCCGTACCCATGCGAGGGTTTGCGCATTTGAACCCTTTACTGCATTGCTGTAGCTACTTTGGGGGGTGTTCGTCCGCGACGCGACCACGGGAGGCCGGAAGGATGGATGCCGAGGTCAGCCTTTGGGTGGACGGGACCGCTCACCGGGTCACCGTCGACACCCGGACCACCCTGCTGGACGCCCTCCGGGAGCGACTGGGCAACACCAGCCCGAAGAAGGGCTGCGACCATGGGCAGTGCGGTGCCTGCACGATCCTGCTCGACGGGCGGCGGGTGAACAGTTGTCTCGCCCTCGCGGTGGCACACGACGGGGCCGAGATCGTCACCGCCGCCGGCCTGGCACCCGACGGCGAACTGCACCCGATGCAGCAGTGCTTCATCCAGTACGACGCCTTCCAGTGCGGCTACTGCACGCCCGGGCAGATCGTCTCGGCGGTGGCGATGCTGCGCGAGGCGGAGGCGGGCTGGCCGAGCGCGGTGACCGCGGACCGAGTCCCGGCCGGCGACGGAGGCCGGGCGGGGCTGGACGCCGACGAGATCCGGGAACGGATGAGCGGCAACCTCTGCCGCTGCGCCGCGTACGCGAACATCGTGCCGGCGATCCAGGAACTGGCCCGGCGATGAGGCCCTTCCGGTACACCCGGGCCGAGGACGTGACCGGTGCCGTCGCACTGCTCGCCGAGGCACCCAACGGCGCGTTCCTCGGCGGCGGGACGAACCTGGTCGACCTGATGAAGCTGGAGGTGGCCACCCCGGACCTGCTGGTGGACGTACGCCGGCTGACCTCGGACCAGGTGGAGGAGTTGCCCGACGGCGGCATCCTGATCGGTGCTGCCACCCCGAACAGCGAGCTGGCGGCACACCCACTGGTCCGGAGCCGCTATCCGGTGCTCTCCCAGGCGCTGCTCTCCGGCGCCTCCGGCCAGCTGCGCAACCTGGCGACCGCCGGCGGGAACCTGCTGCAACGCACCCGCTGCGTGTACTTCCAGGACGTCACCACCCCGTGCAACAAGCGGGAGCCCGGCACCGGCTGCTCGGCGATCGACGGCTACAACCGGGAACTCGCGATCCTCGGCACTTCGCCGGAGTGCATCGCGACCCATCCGTCGGACTTCGCGGTCGCACTGGTCGCACTGGACGCCGTCGTGCACACCGAGGGTCCCGGGGGCGGGCGGCGCATCCCGATGGCCGAACTGCACCGGCTGCCGGGCGGCGAACCGCACCAGGACACCGTACTCGCGCACGGCGAGCTGATCACCGCGATCGAGGTACCGCCGCTCGCCTTCGCCGCCCGGTCCCGCTATCGGAAGGTACGCGACCGGGCGGCGTACGCGTTCGCGCTGGTCTCGGTGGCGGCGGCGGTCGACCTGGTGGACGGGACGGTGCGGGACGTCCGGATCGCGTTCGGCGGGGTGGCGCACAAGCCGTGGCGGGCCGGCCGGGCCGAGGAGCTGCTGCGCGGCGGCCCGGCCCGGGAGGACCGGTTCCGGGAGGCTGCCGAGGCGGAACTCGCCGAGGCCCGACCGCTGCCCGGCAACGCCTTCAAGGTGCCGCTGGCCCGCAACACGCTGACCCGTACCCTGCTCGACCTGGTCGACGGCCCCGGCTGAGCCCCACTTCACGGTGCCGCCACCTGGACGGCCGGTACGTCGGCGCGGGTAGGTTGATCAGGAACGTCGCACCACGCCGGCCCGCGCCGCCGGGCCGGACCCCGAGCGCAGGAGATCAACCACATGAACGCAGAGTCGACCGTGCCGACCCGACCGCTGGCCAACGGTGCCCGGATACCGCAGCTCGGTTTCGGCACCTGGCCGCTGAACGACGCCGAGGCGGAGCGGGCCGTCGCCGAGGCGATCGGGGCCGGTTACCGGCTGATCGACACCGCCTACAAGTACGGCAACGAGGTGGGTGTCGGCCGTGGCCTGCGCGTCTCCGGGGTGCCCCGGGAGGAACTCTTCGTCACCAGCAAGCTCAACGGCGAGTGGCACGGCCGGGACAGGGTGCAGGAGGCGTTCCGGGACAGTGTCGGCAAGCTCGGCGTCGACTACCTCGACCTCTATCTGATCCACTGGCCGATGCCCTGGCAGGACCGGTACGTCGACGCCTTCCTGGGCCTGACCGACCTGCTCCGGGACGGCCGGGTACGGGCCATCGGGCTCTCCAACTTCAAGCCGGCGCACATCGACCGGATCCGCGCCGCCACGGACGTCACGCCGGACGTCAACCAGATCCAGTTGGATCCGACGCTGACCCGGGACGCCGCCCGGGCGTACCACCGGGAGCACGGCATCGCCACCCAGTCCTGGGGGCCGATCGGGCACGGCGGCGAACTCCTCACCCACCCGGTGGTGACCGGGATCGCCGACCGGTACGGCCGTACCCCCGCGCAGGTCGTGCTGCGGTGGCACCTCGACCTGGATCTCATCCCGATCCCGAAGACCGCCTCGCCGGACCGGATGAAGAGCAACATCGACGTCTTCGACTTCACCCTCGCCCCGGAGGACGTCGCCGCGCTCTCCGCGCTGGACCGGGGTGAGCAGGCCGCCACCGACTCCGACACCACCGGGCACTGATCCGGCACCGGGCACTGACACACCTGCACCGCGGCGAGGCGCCGTCCCGGTCAGGGTAGTTCCATCGTCTCCGCGACGGCGATCTCGGCCAGGGCGGCGGCCAGGTAGTCGCCAACCGCCCCGCCGGTGACGGCGAGCAGGTCGGCGACGAGCAGCGGGGCGTGCCGGGCCACCCCCGCCGGATCGGCCGGCGGCGCCTCGTCCGCCATCTGGTGTACGCCGAGCGCACCGGTCAGCAGCAGCGCCAACACCCCGACGTCCAGCCCCGGCAGCCAGCCGGCGTTGCTCCGGGCGCACCGCACGAGTACGGCCTGCACGTCCTCCCCGGCCAGCCCGTCCGGATGCGCCTGCTCCAGCAGCAGCCGCAGCACCGCGCCGAGCACCAGCCCGACCTGTTCGGCAGGGAGCAGGGCCAGGTCGCCGGCCGCCTCGTCGAGGGCGTCCGGGTCCCGCGCCCGGACCGCCTCGACGGCACGGACGGTCGCCTGCGTGATGGCCCGGGGCACCGGTGGGGTCATCGGCACATTCAACCGGACGTACCCGGACCGGCCCGGCCCGGGCACCCCGGAAAGGGTCTGCCGGGCCGGGCTCTGTCGGGGCTGAGCCGGGCTCAGTCGCCGGTCAGCAGTTGGTCGAAGGTCGTGGTGAGCCGGAACGGGTCGGCGGCCTCGGCCGGTTCGCGGTGGGCGACCTGCTCGGCGAGTTCCCGGGCGGCCCGGTCGATCCGGCGGCGTAGCGTGCCCTGCGCGTTGCCGCCGGCCCAGTCCTCGGGGGCGGCGAAAACCGAGGTCGGCACCACCACCGCGCGCAGGTAGCTGAACATCGGCCGGAGGGCGTGTTCGAGCGCGAGCGAGTGCCGGGCGGTGCCGCCGGTCGCGCCGATCAGCACCGGCCGGTCGACCAGGGCGTCGTCCTCCAGCACGTCGAAGAACGACTTGAACAGGCCGCTGTACGAGGCGTTGAAGATCGGCGTGACCACGATCAGGCCGTCCGCGCCGGAGACGGTGTCCAGCGCCTGTTTGAGCGCCGTGGACGGGAAGCCGGCGAGCAGGTGGTTGACCACGTCGTGCCCGTGGTCGCGCAGCTCGACCACCTCGGTCCGGACCGGCACGCCCCGGCGGTCGAGTTCGGTACGGGTGGCCGAGCTGAGCTGGTCGGCGAGCAGCCGGGTGGAGGAGGGCACGCGCAGCCCGGCCGAGACGACCGCGAGGGTCCGGGCCGTCATCGGGCGGCTCCCGCCCCGGCCGCCTCGGCCGCCGCCTCCCGCTCGGCCTTCATCGAGGCGTGCGTGGGCGCCTCGGGTACGTGCGCGGGGCGGAGCGCGGCGAACTCCCGCCGCAGCACCGGTACGACCTCCTCGCCGAGGATGTCCAACTGCTCCAGTACGGTCTTCAGCGGCAGTCCGGCGTGGTCGACCAGGAAGAGCTGCCGCTGGTAGTCGCCGACGTAGTCCCGGAAGGTGAGGGTGCGGTCGATCACCTGCTGCGGGCTGCCGACGGTCAGCGGGGTCTCCCGGGTGAAGTCCTCCAGCGACGGACCGTGCCCGTAGACCGGCGCGTTGTCGAAGTACGGCCGGAACTCGCGTACCGCGTCCTGCGAGTTGCGTCGCATGAACACCTGGCCGCCGAGGCCGACGATGGCCCGGTCGGCGTCGCCGTGGCCGTAGTGCGCGAACCGCTGCCGGTAGAGGCCCACCATCCGCTGGGTGTGCTCCTTGGGCCAGAAGATGTGGTTGGCGAAGAACCCGTCGCCGTAGTACGCGGCCTGCTCGGCGATCTCGGGGCTGCGGATCGAGCCGTGCCAGACGAACGGCGGGATGCCGTCCAACGGCCGGGGTGTCGAGGTGAACGACTGCAACGGGGTGCGGAACTTGCCCGTCCAGTCGACGACGTCCTCCCGCCACAGCCGGCGCAGCAGGTCGTAGTTGTTGATCGCCAGCGGGATGCCGTTGCGGATGTCCTGCCCGAACCACGGGTAGACCGGTCCGGTGTTGCCCCGACCCATCATCAGGTCGACCCGGCCGTCGGCCAGGTGCTGGAGCATCGCGTAGTCCTCGGCGATCTTCACCGGGTCGTTGGTGGTGATCAGGGTGGTCGCGGTGGAGAGCAGCAGCCGGCTGGTCCGGGCCGCGATGAAGCCGAGCATCGTGGTGGGGGACGACGGCACGAACGGCGGGTTGTGGTGCTCACCGGTGGCGAAGACGTCGAGGCCGACCTCCTCCGCCTTCAACGCGATGGCGACCATTGCCTTGATCCGCTCCGCCTCGGACGGCTCGCGCCCGTTCGTCGGGTCGGTGGTCACGTCGCCCACGCTGAAGATCCCGAACTGCATCGCCAGCTCCTCACTCGGTCCCGGATGCCAACCCCCGGGTTTGCCCCACACAACATACTTGCCGCGTCAACTATTCCACGTACTTGCCGCGTCAACTATTCGGCCGCCGGCCGGGGGCAGGACCGGCCTCGGACGGCGACAACCCGGTGGAGCGGGCCGGGCACGGGGGGTGATCTCGATCATCCGGGCAGGTCGGAGATGCGCCGGACAGGGCGAATACGCTATTCATGTCGGGTGGAGGCTGGCAGCGCACGACGAGACGACACGGCACCGGCCGGCGGGCCGGGGAACGCCGCGGCGGGCCAGTGGGTCCGCCCCGGGCCGACCCGGCGACAGCGGGAGCGGGACCTCTATCTGGGCCTGTCGATGGCCGCGCTCGGCGTGATCAGCGTGGTGCTGTCGAACAGCATGGGCAGCTTTCCGCTCGGTACCCCGCCGTCCTGGCCCGAGCAGTTCGCCTGGGCCGTCGCCGGTGGCCTGCCGCTGATCTGGCGACGCAGTCATCCCGAGACCAGCACCAGCGTGCTCGCCGCGATCTTCATCGCCGCCCAGGTCCGGCACGTTCCGGAGGTATGGATCGCGTCCACGACGCTCTTCGTCGCCGTCTACAGCCTCGGTGCCTGGGGGCGGAACCGCCGGCTCTCGGTCCGGATCAGGATCGGCGTCATCGTCGCGATGTTCGTCTGGCTGGTGATCGCCGCGGGATTGAGCATCGCTTCGGTGGGGCCGAACTTCCCGGGCGCGGCCGGCCCGATCTCCCCGCTCGTCGCCGCCGCGATCACCACCGTGCTGTTCAACGGCGCCTTCTTCCTGCTCGCCTACCTGCTCGGCAACCGCACCTGGACCTCCGCGCTGCGCCAGCACGAGCTGGAGGTGCAGGCCGAGGAGCTGCGCCGGTCCCGGGCCGAGAACGCCGAGCGGGCGGTCAACCAGGAACGGGTACGCATCGCCCGCGAGCTGCACGACGTCGTCGCCCACCACGTCTCGGTGATGGGGGTGCAGGCCAGCGCGAGCCGGCGGGTCATGGACAAGGACCCGGAGAAGGCCAAGACCGCGCTCGCCGCCGTGGAGCAGAGCGCGCGTACCGCCGTCGACGAGTTGCGCCGGATGCTCGGGGTGCTGCGCAACGCGGGCGCCGCCGACGAAGCGCTCGGCTACGGGCTGGAGCAGGTCGACAGCCTGCTCCAGAGAGCCAGGGACGCCGGGCTCGCCGTCGAGTACAAGATCTACGGCACCCCGGTGCCGGTGCCGGAGTCGGTCTCCCTGGCCGGCTACCGGGTGGTCCAGGAGGCGATGACGAACACCATCAAGCACGCCCGGGCCAGCGCGGTCGACGTACGGATCCGGTACCTGCGCCGGGAGGTCGAGGTGGAGGTGACCGACGACGGCCGCACCGGGCTGGTTGCCGCGCCGGCCCGATCCTCCGGCAGCGCCGGGCTGGGACTGATCGGCATGCGGGAACGGGTCGCCGCGCACGACGGCAGTCTGGAGGCCGGCGCCCGGCCCGACGGCGGTTACCGGGTACGGGCCCGCTTCCCGATCGCCCAGGCCGGTACCGCCGACGCCTCCCCCGCCGGGGCGACGGCATGACCGAGCCGAACCAGGCGACGCCGATCCGGGTCCTCCTCGCCGACGACCAGCATCTCGTCCGGGCCGGCCTGCGGATCATCCTCGAGACGGAGGAGGACCTCGAGGTGGTCGGCGAGGCGGCGGACGGCCACCGGGCGGTGGAACTCGCCCTCGCCCAGCGGCCCGACGTCGTACTGCTGGACGTCGAGATGCCACACCTGGACGGGTTGGCGGCGACCCGGCAGATCGTGGCGGCCACCGGGGCGGACGGGCCGGCGGTGCTGATCCTGACCACCTTCGACCGGGACGACTACCTCTTCGCCGCGCTCCAGGCCGGCGCCAGCGGATTCCTGCTGAAGAACGGCTCACCCGAGGAACTGGTCGAGGCGGTCCGGATCCTCGCCCGGGGCGACGCGCTGCTCGCCCCGCAGATCACCCGACGGGTGATCGCCACCTTCGCCGCCCCGCCCGGGGCGGCGGCCCGGACACCCGGCCAGCCCGGGGCGGGCGGCGGCCCCGCCGACCTCGACCGGCGCCGGCTGGCCGAGCTGACCGAACGGGAGCGGGAGGTACTGGTGCAACTCGCCGGGGGCGCCTCCAACGCCGAGATCGCCGAGCGGCTGCTGCTCAGCGAGGCGACCGTGAAGACGCACGTCTCCCGGGTACTGATGAAGCTCGGGCTGCGCGACCGTACCCAGGCGGTGGTCTTCGCGTACGAGCACGGGGTGGTGACCCCGGGCGGTGCCGGCGGCTGACCGGCCGGGCCGCCGGGCGCGTCGCCCGGTGTCATACCGGCGGCGCCCGACAGCGGAAGTGGATCATCCCTGCGGTTCCGTCGCGCGGCGGACGTCAGCCGGGTCCGGCCGGATTATCGTCGTCCCCGCCGGTGCAGGGTGCGTCGGCGGAAGACCTGGCGAAGGAGGCCGGATGCTGCGCGTGGCGTCCGTCGATCGGTCGTTCGGCGGCCGGAGAGTGCTCGACGACATCTCCTTCGAGGTGGCCCCGGGCCGGATGACCGGGTTCGTCGGCGCCAACGGTGCCGGCAAGACCACCTCGATGCGGATCATCCTCGGCCTGCTCTCCGCCGACTCGGGGACGGTGACCTGGAACGGCGAGCCGGTCAGCCGGGCCGTTCGGCAGCGCTTCGGCTACATGCCCGAGGAGCGCGGCCTGTACCCGAAGATGAAGGTCCGGGAGCAGCTCGTCTACCTCGGCCGGCTCTACGGGCTGACCGCGCCGGCAGCCCGGCGCAGCGTCGACGAGTTGCTCGACCGGATCGGTCTGGCCGAGCGGGCCGACGACCCGCTGGAGAAGCTCTCCCTCGGCAACCAGCAGCGGGCCCAGATCGCGGCGGCGCTGGTGCACGACCCCGAGGTGCTGATCCTGGACGAGCCCTTCTCCGGTCTCGACCCGATCGCCGTCGAGGTGATCGCCGGGGTGCTGCGGGAACGGGCCGCCCGAGGGGTACCGGTGCTCTTCTCCAGCCACCAGCTCGACGTGGTGGAGCGGCTCTGCGACGACCTGGTGATCATCGCCGCCGGGGCGGTACGCGCCGCCGGCAGCCGCGCCGAACTCCGCTCCCGCTACGCGACCCCGCGCTACCAACTCGTCTCCGACACCGACGCCGGCTGGATCCGGGACCTGCCCGGAGTCTCCATCGTGGACCTCGACGGCGCACGGGTCGTGATCGAACTCGCCGACCCCGCCGACGACCAGACGGTGCTGCGGGCGGCCCTCGCCCGGGGCCCGGTACGCGCCTTCGGCCCCATCGTCCCCTCGCTCGCCGAGATCTTCCGGGAGGTAACCCAGTGACGACGCTCGCACCGTCCCCGGCCCGGTCGCAGTCCGACCCGGCCGCCACCCGCACCACCCTGTGGGGCGCGACGAAGCTGGTCGCCAGCCGGGAGATCGCGGTCAAGCTGCGGGACCGGACGTTCCTGATCAGCACCCTCCTCTTCCTGCTGATCGCGGCGGCGAGCACGGTGCTGCCGGCGCTCTTCGCCAACAGCAGTTCGACGGTGGCGGTGGTCGGTTCCACCGAGGCCGGTGCGCTGCTGGACCGGGCCGGCATGGAGGTGGTCTCCGCCACCGACGTCGCGGCGGCCGAGCAACTGGTCCGGGACGGCGACGTGGACGCCGCCGTGGTGCCGGGCGACGGGTCCGGCGGGCTCCGGGTGCTGGCGTTGGACCGTACCCCGGACTCGGTGGTCCGGGCGCTGAGCAGCGCTCCCCCGGTGCAGTTGCTCGACCCGGACGCGGTCGAGCCGGTGCTGGCCTTCCTGGTGCCGATGTCCTTCTCGATGGTCTTCTTCTTCGTCTCCATCAGCTTCGGGGTGCAGATCGCGCAGAGCGTCACCGAGGAGAAGCAGACCCGCATCGTGGAGATCCTGGTCGCGGCGGTGCCGGTCCGGGCCCTGCTCGCGGGCAAGGTACTCGGCAACGGCGCACTCGCGTTCGGCCAGGTGGCGCTGATCGCGCTGGTCGCGGTGGTCTCGATGCAGGCCGTCGGCGGGGACGCCGGGCTGCTGGGTCAGCTCGGTCCGGCGATCGCCTGGTTCATCCCGTTCTTCGTGGTCGGCTTCGTGCTGCTGGCCTCGCTCTGGGCGGTCACCGGTGCGCTGGTCAGTCGGCAGGAGGACATCAGCGGGGCGTCCGGCCCGGCACAGTTGGTGATCATGGTGCCGTTCTTCCTGGTGATCTTCCTCAACAGCAACCCGACGGCGATGGCGGTGCTCTCCTACGTGCCGCTGTCCGCCCCGACGGCGATGCCGCTGCGGCTCTTCTTCGGCGACGCCGCCGCCTGGGAGCCGATCCTGGCGCTGCTGCTCCTGCTCGGCGCCGCCGCGCTCTGCATCGCGCTCGCCGCCCGGCTCTACGAGGGGTCGCTGCTGCGCACCAACGGCAAGACCTCGCTGCGGGCCGCGTGGCGGGAGCGGGAGACCCGGGTCTCCTGAGGACCCCGACCGGGAATCAGGATCGTGTCGCGGCGAGGCCGGAACAGCGCCTCGCCGCGCCGATCCGCTCCTCGATCCGCTCCCGGGCGGTGCCGGAGACGAGTACCGGCTGACCGGTCCGGGAGACCGTGGCGGGCAGGAACTCGTTGCGGACCACCGTACGGCCCCGGACGGTCAGCCGGAGCACCCCGGAGTCGGTGCTCTTCGAGTCGCCGTACCAGAGGAAGTTGCCGAGCCCGTAGTGCACGTACGTCCGGCCGAGCCAGCCGTCGGCGAGCAGCGTGTGCGCGTGCGTACCGAGCACGATGTCGGCCCCGGCCCGGGCCATCCGGCTCGCGAAGCTCTTCATCTCGCCGCTCGGACACCGGTTCCCCTCGATCCCCCAGTGCATGAAGACGACCACCAGATCGGCCCGCTCCCGGGCGGCCCGCACGGCGGCGGTGGCCCGGGCGGTGTCGAACGCCATCGCCACCCCGGGCCGGTCCGCCGTCGGCTTCCACTGCCCGGCCAGCTCGTGCACCTGCGACATGCCGAGTACGGCGATCCGCACCCCGCGTACCGTGGTCAGCCAGGGCGCGTACGCCGCGTCGGCGTCGCGCCCCGCACCGAAGACCGGGAAGTCCGCCTCCGCCGCCGAGTCGAGGGTGTCCGCCAGCCCCACCTGCCCGTAGTCCAGCACGTGGTTGTTGGCGATCGAGGCGGCGTCCACCCCGGCGGCCCGCAGCGCCGGATAGGCGCTCTCCGGCGCCCGGAAGTGGAACCGCTTCGGCTGCGGGGTGCCCCGACCGGTCACCGCCGTCTCCAGGTTCAGCACGGTCAGGTCGGCGTCGCGCAGTGTCGCCGCGATCCGGCCGAACGCCGTCTCCGGCTCGTCGAGCAGCCGCAGCGTGCGCCCGGTGAAGTGGACGTCACCGGCGAACGCCAACCGCAGTTCGACCGGCGCGGCCGGGGTCGGTGACGCCGCCGGGCCGCTCGGCACCGGAGCCGGCGGGTTCACCGACGCCCCGGGCGCGCTCGGCTCGGCCTCCGGCTCCGCCGAGCATCCGAACAGGAGCGTCCCGGCCGTGACCCCCGCCAGCACCGTCCGCCACGCCCGCACCGCGCCGCCGCCCATCCGGCGAGGGTACGCGGTGCAGACCCGAGCGCCGTTACGGCGTCCCCGCGACCACCGGGACGCGTCCTCTCGGGGACCCCGACGGGCGGGGGTTACCGGCGGACGAGCCGGCCGAGCAGGTCGAGTTGGCGGGAGTCCTGCAACGCGGAACCGACCGCCACCACCCGGGCACCGGCCGCGAGGAAGGCGGCGGCGTTGTCGGCGTCCACCCCGCCGGTCGCGACGAACCTGACCGCCGGGAAGGGGCCGCGCTGGGCCCGGAGCCAGCCGGTGCCGAGTTCGCTGGCCGGAAACGCCTTGAGCCAGGTGTGCCCGGTACGGAGCGCCTGGCCGATCTCCGACGAGGTGGCGACCCCGGGCAGGTGGGCAAGGCCGAGCCGGGAGCACTCGGCGGCCACCTCCGGGTCGTACCCGGGTGCCACGGTGAAGACCGCGCCGGCCTCGTACACCGTCCGGACCTGTTCCGGGGTGACCACCGTGCCGGCGCCGACCGGCCGGTCCCGGTCCCGGCCGGCCGCGATGGCGGCGTGCAGCGAGGGCAGCGCGTCCGGGCTCTGCACCGGTACCTCGACCACGTCGATGCCGGCGTCCCAGGCCCGCCCGCAGAGTTCGACCGTCCGGTCCGGGTCGAACCCGCGCAGGATCGCCATCACCGGCTGGTCGGCGAAGAGCTTGTCGAAGTAGGTCGTGGAAGGGTTCGACACGGTGGCTCCGTTCATGATCGGTGTTCTCCGGTCCAGCCGAGGTCCCGGGAGATCGCGGCGCAGGTCGCGGTCAGCTCCGGCAGGTGTTCGCGGAGCCGCTCCAGCGGGGCCAGGGCGCGCAGCGCGGTGAGCGACACCGCGCCGGCCACCCGCCCCCGGGCGTCCCGGACCGGTACGGCGACGCAGTTGACGAAGTCCTCGAACTCGCCGTCGTCCTCGGCCCAGCCGCGCTCGGCGGTCCGGGCCAGCTCCGCCCGGAACTCGGCCGGGTCGGTGATCGAGGTGTCGGTGTGCCGGGGGTACGTCAGCCGGGCCAGGAAGCGTTCCCGGGCCGGTTCGTCGAGGTGGGCCAGGACCGCCTTGCCGACTCCGGAGGTGTGCGGGTCGACCGGCTGGCCGATCCGGGACCGCATCCGCAGCGCCCCGCGACCGTCCACCTTGGCCACGTAGACGATCTCGTCGTCGACGAGTTGGGCGAGGTGCACGGTGTGGCCGTGCCGGTCGCCGAGCCGGACCAGGTGCGGGTGGGCGACCGGGTGCAGGTCGAGCTGCTCCACCGCGTGCTGCGCGATCGCCACCATCCGGAAACCGATCGTGTAGCGGCCGTCGACCGGGCGGGCGAAGCCGCCCCGTTCGAGGGTCTGCACCAGCCGCAGCGCGGTCGACCGGTGCACCCCGAGGTCGTCGGCGAGTTCGCCGAGCGAGCGGGGCCGCTCGGCGAAGAGTTCGATGATGCGCAGGGCGCGCTCGACGGTCTGGGACACGGGTCGGACTCCCCCGCCTCAGGCCGCCGGGCCGGCGGGCCGGTGCCAGTCGTCCAGGGTGATGCCGAGCGTGGCGCAGATCGTCGGCACCGGCGGCAGTTCGGCGAAGTCGGAGACGGAGCCGAGCGCGGCACCGGCGACCAGGTGTCCGAGCCGCAGCCGGGCGGCGGCGTCGAGGCCGCGCAGCGCGCCGGAGAGCCACCCGGCGGCGAAGGCGTCGCCGGCACCGACCGGCTCCACCACCTCGACCGGCCGGGCCGGCTCGACGGTGACCCCGTCGGCGGTGAACGCGAGCGCCTCCACCGAGCCGTTCTTCACCACCAGGGTGCCGGGCCGGTCGACCAGGGCGCGGACGTCCTCCGGTTCCTTGACGTCCCAGAGCCGCGCCGCCTCGTCCAGCCCGACGAAGACCACGTCGGCGGCCTGGGCCAGCCGGAGCAGCTCTGTGGCGGCGGTGGCGGGGTCGGGCCAGAGCGGCGGCCGGTGGTTGACGTCGAAGGAGACCAGCCGCCGTCCCGCCGGCCGGCTGCTGATCAACCGATCGACCAGCGCCCGGCAGCTCTCCGAGAGTGCCGGGGTCACGCCACTCAGATGCAGTACGGCCGCCGGCACCGCGTCGACCCGGGTCGCGTACCCGGGGTCCATCCCGGCGGCGGCGGAACCGCTCCGGTAGTAGTAGACCTTCGTACCGTCCGGGCCCGGGTCCTTGAGGTAGACGGCGGTCGGCCGGGTCGGGTCGACCTCGACCAGCGAGGTATCCACCCCGGCCGCCCGGACCTCTCCGACGACCAGCTCGCCGAGCGGGTCGGCACCGACCCGGCTGGCCCAGCCGGCCCGGTGGCCCAGCGCGGCGAGGAACATCGCGACGTTGGACTCGGCGCCGCCGGCCCGGAGCACGAAGGTCGACTCGGCGTCCAGGCGCCCGCCGGGAGTGGGGGTCACCATCGCCATCGTCTCGCCGACGCAGACCGCGTCGAGCGGCGTCGTCGAGCGGCTGTCGACCGGCGGAGGCATCGGACTCCCATCTGGTGCACATGTTGCACCAACTGCTCAATATCTGCACCACGTGCCGATGGCTTCACCCTAGATCAGCGATTGCCCCGCCGCGACGGCCGTGCCCGCGCAAGGGCCGGCGAGTGAGCAGGAACACCGCGACCGGCGCACCTGCCGTCCGGGGCCCTGCCGTCCCGCGTTCGGGATTCAGTCGTGGTCCGCGTCCCGCTTCGGGATTCAGTCGTGGTTCCGCGTCCCGCGTTCGGGATTCAGTCGTGGTCCGGGGCGCCGGTGAGGTGGTGGTCGGCGGCGTACAGCACCTCGGCGACCAGCCGCCGGACGTGGCCGCCCCGGGCCCGGTAGACCGCCCGCCGGCCATCGCGCCGCACGCTGACCAGGCCGGCGAGGAGCAGCTTCGCCAGATGCTGCGACACCGCCGGCCGGGCCGCCCCGACGGCCAGGGCCAGGCTGCCGACGTCGTACTCGCCGTCGCGGAGCAGCCACAGCAGGCGGAGCCGGGTCGGTTCGGCCAGCATCCGCAGCGCGGTGACCGCCGTCTCGACCTGGGCCTCGGTCGGCAACTCCGGGCCGTCGCCGCCGGCCGGTGCCTCGTCGGGTGCGTACACGAGCACCTACTCTGCTGCCGCCACGGCAGTCGTGTCCACCTCGGCGGAGCGCCGGGTCAGCCGGCCGGGTCCAGAGGGCCCAGCCAGCGCAGGTGACCGTCGACCCGGAGCAGCGGCACGACCACGCCGTCCGGACCGTGCATCGCCAGTTCGCCGCGTGGATCGGCGACCTGCCCGCCGTGCGGCGCCGAGGGCGGCTCCTGCCAGACGTGGTAGAGCGGACCGTCGTCGCCGATCGAGTCGATCGCCCGGTCGAAGGCCGCCCGTCGAGGCACCGGCACGTGCATCCGGGTCGCCGCGTGGAACACCACCCTCGGCTCACCGGACGGCAGGCCGCGACCCAGTTCCGGGCAGACCCGCACCGCGTCACCGGCGACGACGGCGGGCGGGTCGGTCGCCACCGCGTCGAGGGCGGCGTCGAGCAGCGTCGCCGCGTCCCGGTTCTCCGGCCAGACCAGCGCCCGCAGCCAGCGCCGCGCCCGCTCGTCGGTGACGTCCACCGGATCCAGGTCCACCCCGGTCCGGCTGGCGATCGGCGGTACGTCGTCCAGGTCCGGCGGCGGCGTACGACCCAGCCACCGGCTGTCCAGGGTCACGGCGGCGTCGGCGGGCCCGAACACCCGCTCGCCGAGGAGGTAGCGGTAGCGGTCCACCTGGAGGTGGATGCCGGCGCTCGACCCGACCTCGACCAGGTGCACCGGCCCGGCGCAGCGTCGCCCGACCGCCCAGAGCGCGTACCGCAACGCGATCGCCCGGCGTACGACGTTGGTCTGCACCAGGCGGGTACGGACGAGTTCGCCGAGTTCGGCCCGGTACCGGCGGCAGAAGTCGAGCAGTACCGGCCCGGCATCCGCCGGCGCGGCGGCCGACGAGCCGACCAGCGACGGGTAGAAGTCGCGTAGCGGGTGCCGTACCCCGGCCAGCAACAGGTAGTGTGCCGCCCCGAAGAACAGGTACGACGCCTGCTGCCCCGGCCGCCGCCGGGTCAGCAGTTCGAGGGTCGGTCGGTCCCCCGCGACCACCGGGCAGAGCGCCCGGTAGAGCGGGGAGGTGGTGAAGGTCGCCGGCCCGGCGGCGAAGTGTTCGGAGAGTTCGTCGATCTCCCGCACCGTCGCCATGTCCCTCGTTCCGTGTCTCCGACGATCCGGTCCCGGTCGGGAGCTACCCGGCCGCTCCGGAAGGCCACTGCGGCGACGTTCGGGCCCGGTCGTACCGGTTCCGTGCCGGGGACGGCGATTCAGCCGGTTCCCGGGCGTCGTACCAGTATCCGGTGCGTGCCGGCCGGACGGCTGTGAACTGAAGCACCTCTTGATCGACCGGGAATGTGTCGGAGCGCCAGCGGTTGGAGGCAGGTGTGATCTTCGCTGTTCCTGTTCAGACTCACGACCATCAGCCGGGAAGGGTCTCATGACCGCCACCGCCGCGCACGTCGAGGCGTCCGCGCCGCCCGCCACACCCGGCGACCTGATGACCGCCCGGGAACGGCTGCGGCTCGTCCTGGTGCTCGGTGCGCTGATCGCGATCGGGCCGTTGACGATCGACATGTACCTGCCGGCGCTGCCGGCGATCACCGCCGACTTCGGTACCGCCGAGGCGGCGGTCCAGTTGACCCTCACCGGCACCCTGGCCGGGCTCGCCCTCGGCCAGTTGCTGATCGGTCCGTTGTCGGACGCGGTGGGCCGGCGGGTTCCGCTGCTCGCCGGCCTGGTGCTGCACGTGGTCGCCTCGGCGCTCTGTGTCGTCGCACCGAACGTCGGCGTGCTCGGCGTGCTGCGGGTGTTGCAGGGGCTCGGCACCGCCGCCGCCTCGGTGGTGGCGATGGCCGTGGTACGCGACCTGTTCAGTGGAACGGCCTTCGCCAGGATCTTCTCCCGGCTGATGTTGGTGATGGGTGCCGCCCCGGTGCTGGCGCCCACCCTGGGCAGCGCGGTGCTGGGCTGGACGGACTGGCGCGGGGTCTTCGTCGCGCTCGGCGTGGTCGGAATCGTCCTGGTCGTCCTCGCGGCGTTCAAGCTGCCCGAGACGCTTCCGGTGCACCGGCGGCGCAGTGGCGGCGTACGCGGCACCGCCCGGGTCTACCGCTCGCTGCTGCGGGACCGTACGTTCGTCGGGCTCGTCGCGGTGGCCGGGCTGGCGATGGCGGCGCTGTTCGCGTACGTCTCCGGTTCCTCCTTCGTCTTCCAGGAGCAGTACGGTCTCGACGAGCAGCAGTTCGGGATCGTCTTCGGTGCCGGCGCGGTGGGGCTGATCGGGGCCTCCCAGCTCAACGTCCGACTGCTGCGCCGGTACGCCCCGCAGCGGATCCTGGTCACCGCGCTGGCCGTCGGCACGCTGGCCGGGTTCGCACTGCTCGGCTTCGCCGCGACCGGGCTCGGTGGGCTGCCCGCCGTGCTGGTGTCGCTCTGGGTGGTGCTCGCCGCCTCCGGTCTGGCCATGCCGAACGCTCCGGCGTTGGCGTTGAGCCGGCACGGCGAGGCGGCCGGCACCGCGGCGGCGCTGCTCGGTGCGGTCCAGTTCGGCATCGGCGCGCTGCTGGCGCCGCTGGTCGGCGTGCTCGGCAACGGCAGCGTGGGGATGGGTCTGGTGATCGCCGGCGGCATGGTCGCGGCGCTTGCCGTGCTGCTCCTGGTCGTCCGCCCGGCCCAGCTCTCCCCCGCGCCCGCCCCGGAGGTCTCCCCCGCCATCGCCCACTGACCGAACGACGCGCCCTCGCCCTCTTGATCACGTAGCGTCCGGCTCGCGCCGGGCGGCCGGACGCTACGTGATCACGAACGGCGGCGGGGGCGGCGGCGGGATGGCGGGCGGCGGGGGTGGGATGGCGGGGGGTGGGGGTGGGATGGCGGGGGGTGGGATGGCGGGCGGTGCCAGTGCGCCGGGTGCCGCAGGGCCGCCGGGAGGGCGGTCCGGGCGTCTCCGGCCGCCGCGTCGACCTGGGCCTGGGTGAGGAAGAGACTGCGGGCCAGGTCGGTGCCGCGCAGGTCGGCGCCGCGCAGGTCCGTCCCGGTGAGGTCGGCCAGGGTCAGGTCGACGCCGCGCAGGTCGGCGCCGATGAGGTACGCCCCGCGCAGGTTGGCGGCGACGAGGTCGGCCCGGCGAAGGTCGGCGCCGATCAGCTCGGCTCCCCGCCGGTCGGCGCCCTTCCGGCCGGCCCGGGACCGGACCTGGTCGCTCGCCCGCAGCAGCAGCTCGTTGACGGTCCGGCGGTGGGTCGGGACGTCCAGGGCGACGAGCGAGGAGGGGTCGCCGTCGGCGAGCCCTTCGGTCGTGGCGCGGGCGGCGGCCAGCTCGGTGTGCAGCGGCTCGGCCGGGTCCAGCGCCAGGGCCTCGGCCAGATACCAGAGCAGTTCGTGGAGTTGCCGCACGACCGGGAAGACCTCGAACATCCCCGCCGCGATCTCCGGGTTGGTCCGCCAGTCCCGCCCCCGGTAGGTGATCTGGGCTACCTGCTGGCCGGCGCCGAAGCAGTCGAAGACGGTACATCCGGCGAAGCCCCGCTCGCGCAGGTCGCGGTGGATGCCGCAGCGGTGGTCGGGCCGGAGGTTGGGGCAGGGCCGGCCGGCGGGCTTGTCGATGGCGAAGTCCGACGAGGCGGCGAAGGCCGGCACCACGCAGCACAGCCCGAAGCAGCGCTCGCAGTCGGCGCGCAGCTCGCGCCGCCGCCCGGGCGGGTCGGAGCTGGTCGGGGGTACGGCGGGCGGGGAGGTGCCGGACAAGACAGTCGATCTCCAGAAAGCGAGCCGGAAGGCAGGTTCCGCGCCGTCCGGCTCGGGCCCACCCCGTGGTTGAGCTCGGTAAAGAGTACCGACCCGGTGAGGTCAGCCGGCCGCCGGTGCGGGCTCGGGCTCGCCCTGCGGCAGCGGCTCGCCGGTCTCCAGCAGTGTCTTGAGGCTGGAGAGCAGTTCCGACCAGCCCTCGCTGACGCTTTCCAGCAGCGTGCTCCCCGGCGCGAAACCCTGGTGTACGACAGTCAGCCGCACCGCACCGCCGCGAGGCTCGATCTCGAAGGTCACCCTGCTGCGCGGCTCCTCGGCCAGCTTGGCCACCTCCGCCGGGTCCATCTCGTAGGCCCTGGCGAACTCGGGGCTGAAGTCGTGCCAGGCGTACGAGAGCCGGCGGTAGGGCTCGGCCTCCAGCACCACCTGCTCCGGGCCGACGATCCGTACGCCGTTGTGCACCCAGACCATCTCCGAGCCGGCCCGCCAGTCGGTCTCGAAGGTGACTCCCCAGTACCGGCTGGTGAAGGCGGGATCGGTCAGCGCCTGCCAGAGACGCTCCGGGGTGGTGTTGATGTAGCTGGTGTAGACGAATTCGCGCTCACCCATGGGTTGCTGCTCCAATGCGCTCTTGAGGTCGGCGAGTGCGTGCACCCGCGCCCGGTCGTACTGGTTGATCCAGCGGTCCGCGATGGCGTTGATCGGCTCGGCGTTGAGGTAGTGCAACTTCTCCCGGCCGCGCCAGAGCGTGGTGACCAGGTTGGCCGCCTCCAGCACCGCGAGGTGCTTGCTGACGGACTGCCGGGTCATCGCCAGCCCGGCGCACAGCTCTCGCAGGCTCTGCCCGTTGCGGGTGTTCAGGCTGTCCAGCAGCCGGCGGCGACTGCCGTCGGCGAGCGCCTTGAACACCGCGTCCATCCTCGTCATCCCCCGAACATGCAGCCAACTGGTTGCCCAAGACCATAGGCAACCAGTTGGCTGCATGTCAACCGATCGGGGAGACGCGACCCACGAGGGCCGCAGCGGACGACCCGGCGACATCGACCGGCGGTGATGGTTTCCGATTTCGTAGCCCGGGTAGCTATCTCTCCATAACCGACAGTCGACCAGGAGGAACAGATGGCATCCCGAACGCAGTACCACGTCGTGCCCGAGGCCAGTGGCTGGAAGGTGGAGCACGGCTCCACAGTGGTCGGACACTACGACACCAAGGAGAGCGCGCTGGGCGCCGGCCGTGACGCGGCCAAGGCGAACCAGCCGAGCCAGCTCGTCGTACACAAGCAGGACGGCCAGATCGAGACCGAGCACACCTACCGCGACGACCCCTACCCGCCCGCCGGATGAGCGCAGCCGCCGGAGGACGACGGCAGCGAATCCCCGGCCGCGCGCCCGGCGGAGTACCTACGGATCGGCCCACGCCGCTGTGCTGGCGTGGGCCGATCCGCGTCTGAGCCGGGGTGGCAGGTCAGGCGGCTCGGGGTTCAGGCGACCGCCTTGCGGGCCCGCGCCGGGTCGTCGGCGTCCAGGGCCAGCCGGGCCAGCCGCAGGCAGTCGGGGTACGAACGCCCGGCGAGTGCCGCCCGCACCGGGGCCAGCGAGCGCCCGGACATCGACAGGCTGGTCATCCCGAGGCCGACCAGGACCGGGGCGAGCAGCGGGTCGGCCGCCGCCTCGCCACAGACCCCGACCGGCTTGCCGGCGGCCCGTCCGGCGGCACCGACCTCGCCGATCAGGCGCAGCAGCGCCGGCTGCCACGGGTCCAGCAGCTCGGCCAGCAGGCCGGACTGCCGGTCGGCGGCGAAGGTGTACTGGCTGAGATCGTTGGTGCCGACGCTGAGGAAGTCGACGACCTCCAGCAGTTGACCGGCGCGCAGTGCCGCCGCCGGCACCTCGACCATCACCCCGGCCTTCGGCAGCCCGGCCGCGTGCACCGCGTCGGCGAACTCGGCCGCCTCGGCCCGGGTGGCGACCATCGGCGCCATCACCCAGACCTCCGCCCCGGTCTGCCCGGCCGCCCGGGCGATCGCCGCCAGCTGGGTCCGCAGCAGCTCCGGGCGCTGCCGGACCAGCCGCAGGCCGCGTACCCCGAGTGCCGGGTTCGGTTCGTCGGCCTGGTGCAGGAACGGCAGCGGCTTGTCGGCGCCCGCGTCCAGGGTGCGGATCACCACCCGGCGCCCGGCCAGCCCGGCGAAGACCTCCCGGTACGCCTCGGCCTGCTCGTCCAGGGAGGGTTCCCGGCTCCGGTCGAGGAAGAGCAGTTCGGTGCGGAACAGCCCGACTCCCTCGGCGTCACCGGCCGCCGCCAGGTCCCGGGCCGAGCCGATGTTGGCCAGCAGGGCGACCGGGTGCCCGTCCGAGGTCTGCCCCGGGCCGGAAACCGCCGCCACCGCCGTGCGGTGCTCCCGGTCGGCAGCGGTGGCAGAGGCCACCTCCGCCGGGTCGACGTCCACCCGGACCAGGCCGGTCGCGCCGTCGACCAACACCGTCGTGCCCTCGGCGAGGTCGCGGGCGCCGGGGCAGGCGACCACGGCGGGCAGCCCGAGCGCGCGGGCCAGGATCGCGGTGTGGCTGGTCGGGCCACCGGACTCGGTGAGCAGCGCGACCACCTGCTCCGGGTCCAGGTCGACGGTGTCGGCCGGGGCCAGGTCCCAGGCGGTGAGCACGTACCGGTGCCCCGGCGACGGGACTCCGGGCATCGGCCGGCCGAGGCAGACCGCCACCGCCCGGTCGCGCAGGTCGTCGAGGTCGGCGACCCGCTCGGCCAGGTATCCGCCGGCCGCCTCGAACGCGGCGCGGTGGGTGGCGAAGGCCGCGTCGATGGCGTGCGGCCCGTCCGACCCGGCCAGCACCTTCTCGCGTACGGCGTCGAGCAGCACCGGGTCCTCGGCCATCATCGCCTGGGCCCGGAGTACGTCGACCAGGGTCTTCTCCCCCGACCGGTCGGCCCGGCGGTTCAGCTCGGCGACCACCTCGCGCAGTGCCGCCACCGCCCGGTCGGCCTCGGCCGCCGGATCGGTCACCGGGGCGGGTGCGGGTAGCGCCGGCACCCCGGCGACCCGGAGCACCGGCCCACCGGCGACTCCCGGGCTGACCCCGATGCCGTGCAGCGGCCCGGCCGGCTCAGGCATCGGCCGGCTCCTCCGCGTCCAGGTCCCGGGCGAGCAGCTCGGCGAGACCGTCCAGGGCCGCCTCGGCGCCCTCGCCGTCGGCCTCCAACACCACCTCGGTGCCCTGCTTGGCGCCGAGCGAGAGCACCGAGAGCATGCTGTTGGCGGGTACCGCCCGCTTCTGCCCGGTCCGGATGGTCACCGGGACCGGCGCGGCCCCGGCCGCCGCGACGAAGAGCGCCGCCGGGCGGGCGTGCAGGCCGCTGGCGGAGCCGACCGTCACCGTGCGCGTAGCCATGATGGCCTCCCTCTCTCAGGGTTCGATCGTGACCTTGATGGCCTCGCCCCGGGCGACCACGCCGAAGGCGTCGACGGCCCGTTCCAGCGGAAGCCGGTGGGTGATCAGGTCGGAGACCGGCACCGAACCGGTGGCGATCAGGCGCAGCGCCTCGGCGTTCTGCGCCGGGCTGGAGCCGTTGGCACCGACGATGGTCAACTCGCGGTAGTGCACGAGATTGGAGTCGAGCGAGATGGTCGGGTTGTCCTTGGGCAGGCCGCCGAAGAAGCTGATCCGGCCCTGCCGGGCGGCCATCTGCACCGCCTGCTCCTGGGCCGCGCCCGAGGCCGCGGCCGTGATGATCACGTCGGCGCCGCGCCCGTCGGTCAGCTTCAGTACCTCGTCGACCGGGTCGACCTCGACGCCGCAGATCGCCGCGTCCGGGTGCACCAGCGCCGCCGCCAGCTCCAGGCGCTCCCGGTTCAGCTCGACCAGGAAGACCCGGGCGGCGCCCCGGGCGCGGGCCAGCCGGACGTGCAGGCAGCCGATCGGCCCGGAGCCGACCACCACCACGTCGTCGCCGGGGCCGACCCCGGCCAGCTCCTGCCCGTTGAGTACGCAGGCCAGCGGCTCGGCCACCGACGCCTCGGCGAACCCGACCCCGTCCGGGATCCGGTTCAGCCCGTCCACCGCCAGCACCTTCGCCGGCACCACCAGGTACTGCGCGAAGCCGCCCTCGTAGTGGTAGCCCATCGACTCCTGGTTGGGGCAGACGGTCATCCGGCCCCGCCGGCACTCCGGGCAGGTACCGCAGGGGATCGCCGCGATCACCTGCACCCGGTCGCCGGGCGTCCAGCCGGCGACCTCGGATCCGGTCTGCACCACCTCACCGGCGATCTCGTGCCCCATCACCCGGGGCGGGTGGATGTGGTGGTGCCCGAACTTCGAGATCTTGACGTCGGTGCCGCAGGTGGAACAGTTGCGTACCCGGATCTTGACGTCGCCCGGCCCCGGGGTGGGCTCGGGGACGTCGGAGATGCGTACGTCACCGGGAGCGTGGAATCGAACGGCCTTCATCGGTTGCTGTCCTCCGGTGCCGGCGTGAGCAGCGCCAGCACGTCTTCGGGATCGGTGGCCTCGCGCAGGGCGCGGGCCCGGTCGGTGTCGAGCAGGATCTCGGCGAGGCTGGCCAGCAGCTCGACGTGGCCGTCGCCGCGGGCGGCTATCGCCACGCAGACGGTGACCGGCTGGCCGCCCCAGTCGACGCCGTCGGGAAACCGGAGCACCGCGAGCGCGTCCCGGTGCACCAGGTCCTTGCCGGCGAGGGTGCCGTGCGGGATCGCCACGCCCTCGCCGACGTAGGTGGAGACGGAGCGTTCCCGGTCGAGCATGGTCCGCACGTACTCGGAGTGGACGACGCCGATGTCGACCAGGACCTCACCGCAGCGCCGGATCGCGTCGTCGCGGTCGGCGGCCACCTCGGTCAGCCGGATCGCCCGCCGGTCGAGGACGTCTCCGCTCAGTTCAGCCACTGACCTCACCCCCGGACTCGATCGCCTTGACCACGGCGGTCACCGCCGGGTCGCCGAGGAAGACCTGGAACGGCACGACGACCTTGTCGGGTGCGGCGGCCCGGGCCCGGGCGGCCAGCCCGTTGTGCGTGATCACCACGTCGGCGTCGCCGGGGATCGAGTTGACCGGGGTGTGCTCCACCGTGACCGAGTACTTCTTGAGCTGCTTGCGGAGCTGGCTGGCGAGCATGACGCTGCTGCCCATCCCGGCGTCGCAGGCGACCACGACCTTGTGGATGTCCTTACCGTTGATGCTGCCCATGGCGGTACCCCTCTCGTTCGTACGGTGGTCGGGTCAGCTCTCGGCGGTGGCCGAGCGGGCCACGGCCGGGCTGGTCTCGCGGTCCCGGGCCTCGGTGGCGGGTTGCGCCGTCGCCGGGTCGCCGGTCCCGCCGTCGGTGACCTCGTCGGCCTTCGGCTCGCCGTTGAGCCTGCCGAAGCCGAGCAGCGCCGAGGCGACCACGAAGGAGACGGCGGTGGCGATCAGCACGCCGAGCACCATGCCGAACCAGCCGCCCCGGGGGGTGACCGCCGCGTAGGCGAAGATGCTGCCGGGCGAGGGGGTGGCGACCAGTCCGGCGCCGGTAACCATGAAGGTGCCGACCCCGGCCGCGCCACCGGCGATGGTGGCGAGGATCAGGCGCGGCTTCATCAGCACGTACGGGAAGTAGATCTCGTGGATGCCGCCGAGGAAGTGGATGATGCCGGCGGCCGGCACGCTCGGGCGCAGCGAGCGCGGCCCGAAGAGGAAGAAGGCGAGCAGCAGGCCGAGCCCCGGGCCGGGGTTCGACTCGATCATGAACAGGATCGACTTGCCGGTCTCCTGCGCCTGCGCCACCGCCAGCGGCGAGAGTACGCCGTGGTTGATCGCGTTGTTCAGGAAGAGCACCTTGGCCGGCTCCACCAGTACGGACGCGACCGGCAGCAGGTTCTGCCCGATCAGCCAGTCCACCCCGCTGCCGGCCCAGTCGCTGAGCCGGCCCACCACCGGGCCGGCCAGCCAGACGCCGAACAGCGCCATGGCGCCGCCGACGATGCCGGCGGAGAAGTTGTCGACCAGCATCTCGAAGCCGGGCCGGATCCGGTCCTCGACCAGCCGGTCGAAGAGTTTGATCAGGTAGGCGGCGGCCGGTCCGATGATCATCGCGCCGAGGAACATCGGGATGTCCGCACCGACGATCATGCCGACCGTGGCCACCGCGCCGACCACGGCGCCGCGCTGGCCGTGCACGATCCGGCCGCCGGTGTAGCCGATCAGGATCGGCAGCAGGCTGAAGATCATCGGGTCGACCAGTTTGGCCAGGTCCTCGTTGGGCAGCCAGCCGGTCGGGATGAAGAGTGCCGTGATCAGGCCCCAGGCGATGAACGCCCCGATGTTGGGCATGACCATTCCGGCCAGGTGACCGCCGATCCGCTGGACCCGGGCTTTGAAGCCGCTGCCCTGGACCTCCGGGGTGTACGACACGGCCATGAGGGGGGACTCCTTCGCAGAGGTTGGCCGGCGTTACCGAACGCGGCCGGGTTCGAATGTCATGCCGTCGGTTCCGGGGGTCGGCCGACGTCCGGGACGTTGTCGTCGTGTTGCTGGCATGACCGGCTCACCCCTGCGGCAGGAGGGGCCGGACCAGGTCCGGCCGGGGGTGGAGTCGGACGGTGTTCCGGAGCAGGTCGCCGGGGCCGGGCATCCGGCTGCCGGGCAGGCTGACCGCAGCGGCGCCCCAGGCGAGCCCTTCGGCGAGGGCGTCCGGGCCGGCTGCGCCGGCGGCCAGGAACCCGGCCAGCAGCGCGTCGCCGGCCCCGACCGTGCTCTTCGGGCGCGCCACCGGCGACTCGCCGGTGAGCACGCCGGCGGCGTCGACCAGCACCGCGCCGTCGGCGCCGAGGCTGGCCAGTACCGCGCCGGCACCCCAGCTCCGCAGCCGCGCGGCGGCGTCGACCACGTCGCCGAGGGAGCGCAGCGGGGCACCGACCGCCTCGGCCAACTCCTCCCGGTTCGGCTTGACCAACGCCACGCCGGCCTCGGCGGCGGCCCGCAGCGCCGGCCCGCTGGTGTCGACCGCCAGCCGCACGCCGGCGTCGACCAGCCGGGCGCAGAGGTCGCCGAAGGCGGTCACCGGCAGTCCCGGCGGCACACTGCCGCAGGCGACCACCCAGTCGGCCGAGCCGGACGCGGCGAGGACCGCGCTGGTGACTTCGGCGAACTCGGGCCCGGTCAGGACCGGGCCGGACTCATTGATCTTGGTTACCGTGCCGTCCGGCTCGGCGAGGGTGATGTTCGACCGGGTACGGCCGGCGATCGGCACCACCAGCAGCTCGACGCCCTCACCCTCGAGCAGTCGGACGAGCTGGCTGCCCTCCTCGCCACCGACCGGCAGCACCGCCCGGGACGGCACCCCGTTGGCCAGCAGCGCCCGGGAGACGTTCACGCCCTTGCCGCCCGGGTCGAGGTGTGCGGAGGCGGCCCGGATCACCTCGCCCCGGACCAGCAGGTCGACCTCCATCGCCCGGTCCAGGCTGGGGTTGAGCGTGACGGTGAGGATCATGCCCGCACCACCCGTACGCCGGCCGCCTCGACGTCGTCGGCCAGTTCCTCGTCCACCCCGTTGTCGGTGATCAGCAGGTCGAGGTCGGCCAGGGTGCCGAACCGGGCCAGGTAGTCGTTGCCGATCTTGGTGTGGTCGGCCAGCAGTACGACCCGGCGGGCGGCTCCGATCATCGCCCGCTTCACCGCCGCCTCGGCGGGATCAGGTGTGGTCATCCCGCGCTCGACCGAGCAGCCGTTGGTGCCCATGAAGGCGACGTCGACATAGAGTTCGGCGAGCGGGCGCAGGGCCCAGTCGTCCACCGTGGCCAGTGTCTTGCCGCGCAGTCGGCCGCCGAGGAGCAGCACCGTCAGGTTGGGCTTCAGCCCGAGCGCGGAGGCGAGCACCGGCGAGTTGACCACCACGGTCAGCTCGCGGTCCGAGGGGAGGAGCTGGGCCAGCCGGGCGGTGGTGGTGCCGGCGTCGAGGATCACCGCGCCCTCGTCGGGCAGCTCGGCCAGGGCCGCCTTGGCGATCCGTTCCTTCTCGGTGATGAGTACGGCGTCCCGGGCGGCGAGGGCGGGCTCGAACCCGATCCGCTCGACCGGGATCGCCCCGCCGTGTACCCGACGGAGCACGCCGGCCCGCTCCAGCACGGTCAGGTCCCGGCGGATCGTCTCCGCGGTCACGTTCATGCCCTCGGCCAGCGCCATCACGTCGACCCGACCCGCCTCGCGGGCCAGACGCAGGATCTCCTGCTGACGTTCCTCGGCGTACATCTGTTGGATCTCCCGCCCGATCGTTTTTGCTTCTCTTCTGTTTACGCCCGTTCCTGTGGGACGTCAACATGTTGCCGTAACGGTTTGGTCATCTCGCTGACGCAACAAGGCTCGATCCAGGACAATCCACCTGGCTGCTCGGCGGTTGCGAGGAAACCTGTCGACCAAGCACCGACCGGCTCGGCCCGGCACTACCGGAAACAAACCGACACTGATACCCGTTTGTGTGGTTTCAGCCGGACCGGTGCGGTACGACTGGCCCGGGTCAGCGGGTTCCCGGATTCACCCGGACCGTCGGTCCCACCCGCCCGGTCGCCGGGGCCCGGCCCCGCTCCCCCCGTCGACGTCGCCTTCCGCCGCCGACCGTTCGAGGTCGCGCTGCACCCGGTTCATCCCGTGCAGCCAGCGCTCCGGATCCGTCGCCCGTCGGGCGTAGTACGTCGCCACCTCCGGATGCGGCAGCACCAGGAACCGGTCGTCGGCCAACGCTGCCACCACCAGCTCGGCGACCTGCTCCGGGGTGACCGCCCCGGCCGCGAGCAGGGCGGCACCCGGGCCCTCGCCCTGCTCCAGCATCGGCGTGCGGACCCCCTGCGGGCAGAGCGCCTGCACGACCACGCCCCGGTGGGCGTAACTCGCCCGCAGCCACTCGACGAACGCCACCGCCGCGTGCTTGGTGACCGAGTAGGGGGCGGCGCCGAGCAGGGTGAGCAGACCGGCGGCCGAGGCGGTGACCAGGAGCCGGCCGCGTCCGGCCGCCAGCCAGTCGGGCAGCAGCTCCCGGGCGGCGTACACCGGGGACATGGTGTTGACCCGCCAGGCGTGCTCCCAGGTCTCGTCGGTGGCGTCCAGCCCGCCGGTGCCGGGCACCCCGGCGTTGGCGCAGAACAGGTCGATCCCGCCGAACCGCTCCCGGGCATACCGGACCAGCGCGGCAACCGCGGCCGGGTCGGCCATGTCGGCGGGGAAGACCTCACCGCCGGTCCGGGCCGCGACCGCCCGGGCGGCGTCGGCGTCGACGTCGTTGACCAGCACCCGGGCACCCTCGGCGGCGAACCGGGTGGCCAGCGCGGCGCCGATGCCGGAACCCGCCCCGGTCACCACCACGGCCGCGCCGGGCAGGGCGAGCCGGACCCTGTCCGCATCCACGATGCGGACAGTAGCCCGTCCCGCACCGCTCGGCACTCCCCCGGCCGGGCCGGTCCCGTCGCGGGCGCCCGCTACCGTTCCAAAATGTCCGTCGACCTGGCCGCCACACTCGCCCGACCCACCACCCTCGCCGCCCTGCTGGCCGGCACCCGGCGCACCCTGACCGAATTGCTCGGCCCGGTACCCGCGCCCGAACTGGACCTCGTCGCGGACCGGCGGTACGTCCAGGGGCAGCGGGTCGATCCCGGGCGGCGCCTCGACCCGGCCGAGTTGGCCGGTACCAGCATCGGAGACCCGATCCCGGCCGAGTCCGCCACCAGCCCCGGCACGGCGCACTACGAGATTGACGTCCCGGCCAGTGGCGACGGGGTGTGGCTGACCGTCATCGACCACCTGCCCGAGGCCGGCGGCGGAGTGGAGGCGGTGTTCAGCCCCTATCGCACCTGCGTCGGCGTCGTGCTGGCCACCGCCCTGGCGCTGACCGGCGCCGAACTGACCGGTGGCGAGTTCGTCGACGAGCAGATCCGGATGCTCCGGCCCGGGCCGACCGCCCCGCGCCGGTTCGTCGCCGCGACCCGGCTGGCCCCGCCGCCGGACGACGACTTCGCCGCCGCCTGCGAGCGGTACCTGCGCCAGTTCCCGACGCTGGACGGCTGGCCCCGGAGCCGGTCGATGCGCTGACCGGCCACCGGCCGGCGGGCCGTGCCCGGCCGGGATCCGCCGGTCGCCGCAGCGCCCGGTTCGGCGTGGTGAAAAGCTGACGGTATGAGTTCCGACAGCGCACCACCCGCTCCGCCGGTCAGCACCAGCCCGAACGACTCCGACGACGGCTCCGGCACCTTCGCCGACCTCGGGCTGCGGACCGAACTCCTGGACGCGCTCGGCACGCTCGGCTACGAGGAGCCGACCGCCATCCAGCGGGCCGCCATCCCGCCCCTGCTGGCCGGCCGGGACCTGCTCGGCCAGGCCGCCACCGGGACCGGCAAGACGGCCGCGTTCGCGCTGCCGCTGCTGCACCGGCTGCCGGCTGACCGAAGCTCCAGGGCGCCGGTGGCGCTGATCCTGGTACCCACCCGCGAGCTGGCGGTGCAGGTCTCCGAGGCGACCCACCGGTACGGCCGCGACCTCGGCGTACGGGTGCTGCCGATCTACGGGGGCCAGCCGATCGCCCGGC
Organism: Plantactinospora veratri; assembly: GCF_036421995.1. Classification (NCBI taxonomy): domain Bacteria; kingdom Bacillati; phylum Actinomycetota; class Actinomycetes; order Micromonosporales; family Micromonosporaceae; genus Plantactinospora; species Plantactinospora veratri. Next base: position 60,325 of record NZ_JAZGQL010000009.1, on the reverse strand, counting down.
AACTGCGGGCACTGGACGGCGGGGTCGACGTGGTGGTGGCCACCCCGGGGCGGGCGCTGGACCACATCGCCCGGGACACCCTGCGGCTGGACGGCCTCGCCACGGTGGTGCTGGACGAGGCGGACGAGATGCTCGACATGGGATTCGCCGAGGACATCGAGGCGATCCTGCAACACGTACCGGAGCAGCGGCAGACCGTACTCTTCTCCGCCACCATGCCGGCCCGGATCGACGGGATGGCCCGGCAGTACCTGCGGGACCCGGCCCGGATCGAGATCGGCCGGCAGCCCGCACCCACCGGCACCGCCCCGCTGGTCCGACAGACCGCGTACGTGGTGGCCCGGGCGCACAAGCCGGCCGCGCTCGGCCGGGTACTCGACGTCGAGGCGCCGACCGCGGCGATCGTCTTCTGCCGCAGCCGGGAGGAGGTCGACCGGCTCACCGAGACGATGAACGGCCGCGGCTACCGGGCCGAGGCGCTGCACGGCGGGATGACCCAGGAGCAGCGGGACCGGGTGATGGGCCGGCTCCGGGCCGGGACCGCCGACCTGCTGGTGGCGACCGACGTGGCCGCCCGGGGGCTGGACATCGAGCAGCTCACCCACGTGGTCAACTACGACGTGCCGTCGGCCCCGGAGTCCTACGTGCACCGGATCGGCCGGGTCGGCCGGGCCGGCCGGCAGGGGGTGGCGATCACCCTGGCCGAGCCGCGCGAACACCGGATGCTCAAGACCATCGAGCGGACCACCGGGCAGCGGATCTCGATCGACAAGATTCCGAGCGTGGCCGACCTGCGGACCCGGCGGCTGGAGATGACCCGGGCGGCGCTGCACGAGAGCCTGCTGGAGGACGACCTCGACCCGTTCCGGGTGATCGTGGAGACCCTCACCGACGAGTTCGACGTGATGGAGGTGGCGCTGGCGGCGGTGAAGCTGGCGCACGAGTCGGCCGGCGGCCCGGTCGACGAGGAGGAGGACATCCCGCAGGTGGCGTTCCGGACCGACCGGGACGGCCGGGCCCGGCGCGACGGCGGCCGGGACGGCGGCCGGGACGACCGGCGCGCTGGCCGGCCCCGCTCCGGCGACATGGCCTGCCTCTTCATCGGGGTCGGCCGGCGGGCCGGGATCCGCCCGCAGGATTTGGTCGGGGCGATCACCGGGGAGACGGCGGTCAGCGGCCGGGAGATCGGCTCGATCGAGATCGCCGACCGGTTCTCGCTGGTCGAGGTGCCAAGGTCGGCGGCGAACGAGGTGATCGCCCGGCTCCGGCAGAGCACCATCAAGGGCCGCAAGGCGACGGTACGCCGGGACCGCGAGGTCGGCCGCGACCAGCGCGAAGGCTGAGTCGCCGGACGGCCGCGACCGGCGGCAGGGCCGGTCGCGATGTCAACCGGGCCGGTCGCGATGTCGACGGGCCGGCGGACCGTCATCGGAGGAGGGGCAGGTGGACGGGGCGGACCCGGACCGCTGGTCGGCGGTCGCGGCGGGCTGGACCGAGCTGTGGGGTGGCTTCGCCGAGCCGGTCTGGCGGATCGTCGTGGCGGCTGGCGGGATCGGCCCGGGTTCCCGGGTACTCGACGTCGGCTGTGGCGGTGGCGACCTGCTCGGCTATCTCGACCGGCTCGGCGCGACGACCGCCGGGATCGACCCGGCGCCCGGGATGCTGGCGCTGGCCCGGTCCCGGGTGCCCGCCGCCGACCTGCGGATCGGCGACGCCGAGCGGCTGCCCTGGCCGGACCGGACGTTCGACCTGGTGACCTCGGTCAACGCGGTGCAGTTCGCCGACGACACCCTGGACGCGCTGGCCGAGTTCGTCCGGGTCACCCGCCCCGGTGGTCTGGTCGCGATCGCCAACTGGGCGGAGGGACGGCACAACGACCTGGACACGGTCGAGCAGGCGGTCGCGTACGCTGCCGGCGAGGAGCCGCTGCCCGACGGCGAGCTGCGGGAGCCCGGTGGTCTCGAACGGCTGCTCGCCGACGGTGGGCTCGACGTGGTGGCGGCGGGGCTGGTCGCGGTCCCCTGGTACGCGCCCGACGAGGACGCGCTGGTGCGCGGCGTACTGCTGGGCGAGGATCCGGAGACGATCGCCGCCACCGCGCCGACGGTGCGGGACGCGGCCCGCCCGTTCCGGCGGCCGGACGGCGGCTACCGTCTCGACAACGCGTTCCGGTACGCGGTCGGCCACACCCCGGGCTGACTCCCGTCCCGCCCTCCGGCCGGGCTCAGGCTCAGGTGCGGAGCAGGTTGCGCAGTGCCCGGGCGAACTCCGCGATGGAGAGCGCGGCGGTGAACGGCGGCAGGCCACCGCGGCGGCGCGGGGCGGTCGGGTGCTTTCCCACCGACTCGTCATCGTCGCCACCACAGGATGAGGTCCGCCGGTTGTCGGCCCCAATCATTCCGGGGTACGCCCGCCGGTTCGTCGTACGCTCGGATTGTCCTCCGGCGCTTTCCGTGCGCGTACCGGAGCCGATCGAGGGGCGCCGCTGCCGACCGTCCGGGCTGGACTCACCGGCTGCCCGACCGTCCTCCGTACACCCCGCTCCGGGCAATTGACCGGACGACCGCGGCGCCCCGCCGACCAGGCGGACCGGATAGTATTATCAATTCACAATCATCAATTGACTGCCGTCGGACGACTCGATCTCGCGGGGTGAGGGAACCCATGACGCTGCCGCTACCCGTACCCGCGTCGGCCCGACCCCGTCGGGCCCTGACCGTGCTGACCACGCTGGCGCTGCTGCTGGCCGGAGCGCCCGCCTCCCCCGCCCCGGCCGCCGACGTCGCGCCGACCCCGGTGGACAACCCCTACCTCGGCGCGACGGCGTACGTGGACCCGGAGTGGTCCGCCCGGGCCCGCGCCGAACCCGGCGGGGCGGCCGTCGCCGACCAGCCGACCGGGGTGTGGCTGGACCGGATCGCCGCCATCGCCGGCACACCCGGCCGGATGGGGCTGCGCGCCCACCTGACCTCGGCGCTGGCGCAGGGCGCCGACCTGGTGCAGTTGACCCTCTACAACCTGCCCGGCCGGGACTGCAACCGTCGGGTCAGCTACGGCGAGCTGGCCATCGTCGAGCTCGACCGGTACCGGACCGAGTTCGTCGACCCGATCGTCGCGATCCTCGCCGACCCGAGCTACGCGGGGTTGCGGATCGTCACCGTCGTGGAGCCGAACTCGCTGCCGAACCTGGTCACCCACACCTCGCCGCGTCCCGCCGCGACCGCCGGCTGCGACCGGGCCAAGGCCGACGGCGTCTACCTCGCCGGCGTCGGCTACGCGCTCGCCCGGCTGGCCACCGTGCCCAACGTCTACCCCTACCTCGACGCCAGCCACCACGGCCAGCTCGGCTGGTCGAACGACGGGGCCGCGACGGCGGCGCTGCTCCGCCAGGCGGCCACCGCCGCCGGCAGCACCCCGGCGGCCGTGCACGGCTTCACCGTCAACGTCGCCAACTACTCGGTACTGCGCGAGCCCTACCTCGACGCCGACGACGTGGTGAACGGCCAGCCGGTACGGGACACGCCCTGGATCGCCGGCAACGCGTACGTCGACGAACTGCCGTACGCCCGGCAACTGCGCCAACACCTGGTCGCCGTCGGCTTCTCCACCCGGGTCGGCATGCTGGTCGACACCTCCCGCAACGGCTGGGGCGGACCGGACCGGCCCACCGGACCGGGACCGTCGACCAGCGCCGAGGAGTACGTCGAAGCGGGCCGGACCGACCGGCGCGGCTATCTCGGCAACTGGTGCAACCAGGTCGGCGCCGGACTCGGCGAGCGGCCGGTCGCGGCGCCGGAGGCCGGCATCGACGCGTACGCCTGGATCAAGCCGCCGGGCGAGTCCGACGGGGCCAGTGACGTGCTCGGAGCGAACCGGCCGTACGAGCCGATGTGCGACCCGACGTACCGCCCGCACCTCTTCCCCACGGTGACCAGTGGTGCCATGCAGAACGCCCCGCAGGTCGGCGAGTGGTTCCCGCCGCACTTCCGGCAACTGCTGGCCAACGCGTGGCCACCGCTCTGACCGCCGCTCTGACCATCCCGGTGCTCCGGCGGGGCCGGCCGGAGCACCGCACCGTCCTCAGTAGTAGTTCCGCATCAGCTCCTCCGCCCAGCCCGGCTGGGTCACCGGGGTGCGCGGGGCGAACTCCCGCAGGTACGGCTTGACGTCCAGCACCGGGGTACCGTCGAGGGCGTCCAGGTCGGCCACGTGCAGGTCCCGGCCGTCGACCCGGAGCAGCCGGCAGCGCGAGACGGCGAGCCGGTTGGGGCGGTTCGGACCCCGCGAGGCGAAGATGCCGACCACCGGGAACCGGTTGTCGCCGCGCGGATGCCGGGCCGCCGGACTCACCCGGTCGGCGTCGACCCGGTCGAACAGGAACACCACCTCGAGGTGGGAGAAGTCGGCCAGCCCGAGCGCCGCGTCGGCGGGCAGGTGTTCGGCGATCCGGATCACGGACCGCACGTCCCGCCACTCGTCCTCGAACGCCTCGGCCCGGCCGCCGATCACCCGGGCCACCGGCTCCACCTGATAGCTCATCTCCACCTCGAGGTTGTAGTAGTCGGGCCTGTCATCGTAGGGACCGCGCCGCCGCCACCGTCGCACTGGGTAATCCAGGCCGGCTCCAGAAAATGCGGTACGCCGGTTGCTACCGTTTACCGGCCCGCCGGGAAAAAGGGGGTGACCAGGCACATTGTCTTCACTCGACCAGACCGTCGACCCGCAATTCGCGCGGGTGTCGGTCATCGTCCCGAACTACAACAAGGAAAAAACTCTCCGCGCCTGTCTCGCGGCGGTCTACGCGCAGACCCGCCCGGCGGCCGAGGTGATCGTCGTCGACGACGCGAGTACCGACCGGTCGCGGCAGATCGCGGCCGAGTTCCCCTGCGCCGTACTGGCGTTTCCGGTGAACCGGGGCGTCTCGGCGGCCAGGAACGCCGGTGCCGCCCGAGCCGGTGGTGACCTGCTGTTCTTCGTCGACTCGGACATCGCACTGGCGCCCGACGCGCTGGCCGGGGCGGTGGCGGAACTGCGGGCGCATCCGAACTGCGGCGTGGTGCAGGGGATCTACGACCTGACGCCGCTCTTCGCGGACGGGCCGGTGGAGTCCTACAAGACGCTCTTCGAGCACTTCTGGCGCCGCCGCGACGTCGGGGTCACCGCGATCACCATGTTCGCGCTCACCGCCGTCCCCCGGGCGGTGTTCGAGCTGGTCGGCGGCTTCGACGAACGGCTGCGTGACGCCGAGGACGTCGAGTTCGGCACCCGCCTGCCGGCGTCGTACGAGATCCGCACCAGTGACCGCGTGGTGGGCCGGCACGACGACGTGGACCGGCTGGGGCCGTACCTGTCGGAACACTTCCGCCGAGCCCGCACGTACGCCGGAGCGGTCGTCGCGGCGCGCTGGGCGCCCGGGCCGGCGAAGTCCGATGTGGAGCCAGCCGAGCGACGGGCACCGCACCGGATCGACCTCGGCTCGGTGGTCGGGTTGCTGGGCAGCGCCCTCGCGGTGGTCGGGCTGCCGCTGGCCGTCTGGTCGCCGTGGCTGCTGCCGGTGCCGCTGGCCGGGCTGGCGGCCTTCCTCGGCGCGGACCGGGCGCTGCTCGGGTTCGCGCTCCGGCAGCGCGGGCCGGGCTTCCTGATCTTCTCCACCGGGATGCGGTTCCTGACCCACCTGACCGAGTTCACCGGGCTGGCACTCGGGCTGGGCCGGGCCCTGCTCCGGCGTCCCCGACCCGGCCGGGTCGCCCCGCTGGCCCCGGAGTCGACCCGGTGACCCGCCCGCCCGGCCCGACCGGCTCGGCCGGACCAACCGGCTCGACCGAGCTGGCTGACCCGCCCGGCCCGGCTGGGCTGGGTGCGGCGGTCGAGGCGGTGCGGCGGGCGGTCGGGCGGCGGCCCGGCTGGTGGCGGCGGGTCAACCAGCTGCTGGTCGTGGTCTTCGTGCTGGCCCTGACGGCCGGGCTGGTGCTCTTCCTGCGGGACCAGGACTGGACACCGGTCCGCGCGCTGGCGCAGCGGCTCGACCCGGTCCAGGTCGGACTGGTACTCGGCGGTGCGCTGCTGGTCAACTCGGTCGGGCTGTTGCTCGGGTACCACTCCTGGCAGGCGCTCTTCGTCGACCTCGGTGCGGCGGTGGACCGGTGGACCGCCGCCCGGCTCTTCTTCGTCGGGTTCCTCGCCAAGTTCGTCCCGGGCCGGTTCGTCGCGCTGCCGGTACTGCTCCGGATGGGTAAGGAGATCAACGTCGGTGCGGTGCGGCTCGCGGGTGTCTTCGGCCTCAGCTGGGTGGTGGTGGCGCTGACCGGGATGACCGTGGGCCTCGCGGCCGGGCCGGCGGTACTGGACCGGGCGACCGGGTGGATGCTGCTCGCCGTACTGCCGCTGGTGGCGCTCTTCGTCCGCCCGGACCTGCTCAACCGGGGGCTCGCCGCCACGGCACGACTGCTGCGCCGGCCACCGCCGCAGGTGAGCGCGTCCCGGGCCGGCGTCCGGCGGGCGATCACCACCCAGTCGCTGTCCTGGGTGGTCTCCGGGCACCACCTCTGGCTGCTGGCGGTGACCGCCGGCGCCCCGCCGCTGCGCTCCTATCTGGTCTGTGTGGCCGGTTTCGCCGCCGCGACCGTGGCCGGGTTGCTGGTGATGGTCGTCCCGGACGGGCTCGGCGTCCGGGAGGCGGTGCTGATGGTGGGGCTGTCGACGGTGATGCCGGTCTCGGTGGCCGCCCCGGTGGTGCTGACCAGCCGGCTGGTCTGCGCACTCAGCGAGGTCGCGGTCGGCGCGGGCGGGCTGCTGCTCGCCCAGTACGTCCACCGGCGCCGGCTCGGCCCGCGCGGCGGTGCCGACCCCGCGCTGACCGGCTGACCCGGATCCCCGTTCCGGCCGGTCGTCCGGTCAACCAGATCGAGAGCGTCGTTCCCGGAGACCGCCGGGATCCCGTCCACGTCGAGAATGTCTTCCACGTCGAGAATGTCGGTGACACCATGTCGAATGCGTTGGTCCGTGCGGTGGCACGGCTGATCCGAGTTCCGGTACGGGTACTGATCCGATCCCATCCCAGGATCAACAGGGCGTGGTGGAACGTCCAGTACGCCCTGGGGTTCTGGCGCTATCTCGACGACATGTCCGACGGGGACCTGCCGCTGTCGCTGATCGAGAGCTGGGCGCCCCGGCCCGCGATCCTCGACCTGGGCTGCGGTACCAGTGCCAACCTGCCGCTGGCGCCGGGTCGATACCGGCACTACCACGGCGTCGACCTCAGTTCCCGGGCGATCGAGGCGGCCCGGGCGCTGGACCGGCCGGACACCACGTTCGAGGTGGCCGACATCCGCACCTTCGACACCGCGCACCGGTACGACGCGATCCTGCTCCGTGAGGTCGTCTACTACCTGACCGAGACCGAGGCCGCCGACCTGCTGCGCCGGTTGCCCGCGATGCTGACGCCCCGGGGCCGGATCGTCGTGCAGATCTACGACGAGACCCCGGCCGAGGAGTTCGCCCGGATCGTCCGGGCCTGCGGCCTCTCGGTCGCCGAGGAGGTCCCCGCGCGCCTCGGGGACGGTCCTGCCGGTGCTTTCTTCGTGCTGACCGGTCAGGAGGGGATCGAGCGGGCCGATGGCCCCGGGCGCGGCGGATCCGCCGGGTTGGATTCCGCCGAGCCGGCCATCGAGCCGGGTCACGCCGGGCCGGGTCACGCCCGGTCGGGCAACTCCCGGTCGGGCGACACCGAGTCGGTCACCGGGATCAGACCGGGACCCGCCGCTCCCACCACGGCCGCACGGTGACGGGCTCGCTGCGCAGCAGCCGGCGGTGCAGGTCCTGGAGCCGGTGCCCCGGCTCCACCCCGAGCCGGTCGGCCAGGGTGATCCGGGCGTCCTCGAAGGCGGTCAGCGCCTCGGCCCGCCGCGACGTCTGGCCGAGGACCACCAGCAGCAGTTCCCAGAGCCGCTCCCGCATCGGCTGTTCCGCGAGCATGCAGCGCAGCTCGGAGACGAGGTTCTCCACGTCGCCGAGGAGCAGCCGTACCCCGGTGGCCTCCTCCACCGCGTCCTGACGCAGTTCGGTGAGGCGGATCCGTTCCGCCTCGGCCAGCGGCCCCGTCGCCTCCTGGAGCGCCAGGCCGGACCAGCGGGACAGCGCCTGCTGGAAACAGTCGAGCGCCCGGGACAGCTCGCCCTGGGCCCGGGCCGCCCGGGCCACCCTGACGTCGTGCTCGAACCGGGTGACGTCGACGGCGACCGCCGGGACGTCGAGGGTGTATCCCGGACGGGTGGACCGGAGTACCCGGGCCAGTGCCGGCGGCCGGCCGGGATGCTCCAGCACCCGGCGCAGCCGGCCGATGTAGGTGTGCACCATGTTCTCCACGGAATCGGGCCGGCGCCCGTTCCAGATCGCGTCGACGATCTGCGGCACCGACATCACCATCCCGCAGCGCAGTGCCAGCACGGCGAGCACCTCCCGCTGCCGGGGAGTCCCCAGGTAGAGGTTGGTACCGCCCCGCTCGGCCCGGATCGGGCCGAGCAGCAGGATCTTCAGGTCGTCTTCCGACATCTTCACTTCCCCCTAGAGAGGCATCGCTGCTTCCCCCCGCACGGCCGGGCGACACTGCCCGGCGTCGTCGTACGCAGAACGGCACGTCGTCACTACCGGTCGGCACCGGGTACGACGAACCGCAGTCCCCGGTCGAGCAACCGGGGAAGTACGGTTTCCAGGGCCGCCACGGTCTGCGACCGGTCGCCGCCGCCGTCGTGACAGAGCAGGACGTGTCCGGGCCGGCTCCGGGACAGCCGCCGGACGATCCGGTCCACCCCCGGGCTGCGCCAGTCGCTCGGGTTGACCGTCCAGTCCACCGGCACCAGGCCGAGGTCGGCGGTGGTCCGTATTACCGTCGACGACCAGTTGCCGCCCGGCGCCCGGAACAGTCGGGGCGCGGCCCCGACGGCATCCTCGATCTGCCGCTGCGCCGCCACGATCTCGGTACGCAGCCGCGGCGCGGGCAGCGCGGCGAACGGCTGCGGATGCGTCATCGAGTGGTTGCCGACCAGGTGTCCGGCGTCGCGGATCCGGCGGGCCAGCCCGGGGTGTTCGGCGACACGGGCACCGATCAGGAAGAAGGTGGCCCGGACCCGGTGCCGGTCGAGCAGGTCCAGGATCCGGGGCGTCCACTCGGGATGCGGCCCGTCGTCGACGGTGAGTGCCACGCTGTGCCCGGCCACCCCGAAGACCGGCCGGCGCCCGTCGCCGAGCATCGGCCGGCGGCACCGGAACTGCTGTGCCCGGAGCGCGAACAACAGGTAGTGCAACGCCTGGGCCGACAGGTACGGCCAGGAGATCCGCCCGGTGCCCGGCTCCGCGGTCATCGCCGCCCCGCCTCGTCCGGACCGGGGTTCCGCCGGAGGCGCGCCGCGTCCAGGTCCAGCCGCTCCACCCGCACCCGGACCTCGTCGACGCCGGTCTCCGGGAGCCGGGCCCGACCGCCGATCGGCCCGCTCATCGGGACGATTTCGCGGCGGCCACCCGGGCCGGGCCGAAGTCCCGGTCCACCAGGTGCCGCAGCCCTCCGACGACGGCACCGGCGACGACGGCCAACTGGACGAGCAGGTGCACCGTGTAGAAGAAGACCGCGAAGCCGAGGCCGCGCCGACGCAGCACGAAGCGCAGCAGTCCCGGGTCGGCGGCGACGAAGAGCGCCAGCAGGAAGAGTGGGACCGCCAGCAGCACCGGGGCGTAGAGGCCGAGCGGCAGGGTCAGCGGCACCAGGGCGGCGCTGAGCAGTCCGGCCGGGGTGTTGGCGCGGATCCCGGCCGGTCCTCGCTCGGCCCGGGCGACCGGGACGAGGAGCTGGGAGCGGCCGAACTGCTTGCGCAGCAGCCGGCCGAGGTGGCTGTCGTCGTCGTGCCGGCAGACCACGGTGTCGGTCAGCACGATCCCGTAGCGGTCGCCCATCCGGTCGCCGATCTCGACGTCCTCGGAGGCGCGCAGCCGCTCGTCGAATCCGCCGACATCGTCGAAGACCGTCCGGCGGATCAGGCAGACCGCGAAGAGCGTGGTGCGGACCCGGCCGACGTGGCGCAGCCGCCAGTAGTGGCCGTGCAGCAGCCGGTACGCCTCGACCGGGCCGTCGTCGTGCAGCGGCCGGAGCGCGTAGATGCCGTGTACGCAGGCGACGTCGGGCTCGGCGGTGAGGATCGCCAGCGCGTTGGCCAGCGCGTCGGGCTCGGGGGCGCAGTCGGAGTCGACGAAGAAGAGCAGCTCGCCCGTGCTGGCCCGGATGCCCCGGTTACGGGCGGCCGCCGGCCCGGCGTTGCGGTCGGTGACCAGCAGCCGGCACGGGAACTCGGCGGCGATCTCCCGGGTGTCGTCGGTGCTGGCGTCGTCGACGACGATGACCTCGGTGACCGGGTGCCGTTGCGCGTAGACGGCCGCCAGGCAGGCGCGGAGAGTCTTCGAGCCGTTGTGTACGGGGATGATGACCGACACCGTCGGCGACATGTTCACCCACCTCAGCGGGATTGCGGGACAACCATCAGGGACATTGACATTACGAGATCTACTCCGTCGCGACCAAGCTATCCAGTCGGTTGTCGACTGGCAAGCGTTGCCTTACGTAGTCAAGGTTGCGTCCAGCACCGATCCAGAGAAGATCCCGTACCAATCGATAGCGTCACGACATGCCCAATCTGGTCAGCCTGTCCGATTGCGATCGACTCACCGTTCGCGAGGTGCACGACCTCTATCGTCGTTACGTCAACGCGAGCCAGGTCAGCCTGATGACCTCGTTCGGGTTCGGCCGGGAATTGGTCGACCACGCCGAAGGCGCACACCTGGTACTCCGCGACGGTCGCCGCGTCCTCGACCTCACCGGAGGCGTGGGCGTACTCAACCACGGTCACAACCATCCGCGCATCCTGGCCGCCCGGCAACGGTTCGCGGCCCAGCGGCGGATGGAGGTGCACAAGACGTACTTCTCGCCGTACCTGGCGGCGCTCGGGCACAACCTGGCCCAACTCCTCCCCGGTGACCTGCGGATGTCGTTCCTGCCCAACTCGGGTGCCGAGGCGGTCGAGGGGGCGGTGAAGCTGGCGTACAAGTACCACGGCGGCCGGCGCGCCACGATCCTGCGCGCCGACTGCGGGTTCCACGGAAAGCTGCTGGGTTCGGGTGGGCTGACCGGACAACCCTCGTTCGGTTTTCCCACCATTCCCGGCATAGTTCCATTTACCTATGGGAATCTGGACTCCGTCCGGGAGGCGGTCGAGGCACATCCGGGCGATGTCTACGCTCTCATCGTCGAGCCGTTCAGCGCCTCCACCGTGACTTGGTGCGACGAGGACTTCCTCCGCGGCATTCGTGAGCTGTGCGACCGGCACGACATCGTGCTCATCTTCGACGAGATCTACACCGGTTGGGGTAAGACCGGCAGCCTCTTCTACTTCATGCGGTATCCGGGGCTGGTCCCGGACGTCCTTACCACATCCAAGTCATTCGGCGGTGGAAAGTCATCGATTTCTGCATTCGTGGCGCGGGAAAGGGTGTTCCGGAAGGCGTACGACAACCTCACCGACGCGCTACTGCAGAGCACCAGCACCACCTACTACGGCATGGGCGAGGAGTGCGTCACCGCGCTGGAGGCGATCAACATCGTGGTGGAGGACGACTACCCGGCCCGGGCCCGCGAGCTGGAACGGGTACTGGAACCGGCGCTGAACCGGCTGGCCAAGGAGTTCCCGGACGCGGTGGGCCGGGTGGCCGGGGCGGGCGCGCTCTGGGGCGTACAGATCGACGGCGGCCCGAAGATCCTCGACCTGGTGGCCAGGCTCGCCCCCGCCGGGATGGCCCGGGACCCGAGATTCAAGGCGAAGCTGGTCACCTGCGCGGTGATCCAGGCGCTCTACCGGGACCACGACATCTTCACCTACTACACCCTCAACGGCCGCAACCCGCTGATCCTCGGCCCCTCCCTGGTCACCGACCCGGCCGACGTGCAGCGGGCCACCGACGCGCTCGGCGAGGTACTGGAGCAGGGCCTCACCAAACTGGTCACCCGGTTCGTCGCGCAGAAGGTGGGGTCGACGCTGTGGTGATCACCGTGACCGGGGCGGCCGGCATGCTCGGCTCCCGGCTCGTCGAGCGGCTGACCGCCGACGGGCACCGGGTGTGCGGGGTGGACCTGCGCCCGGATCCCGGCGTCACCGTGGTCGGCGACATCCGGGACCCCCGGGTGATGGAGCGGGCCACCGACGGCGCGACCGCGGTGCTGCACTGCGCGGCGGCGCTGCCCAGCTATCCGGCCGCCGAGATCCGCTCGATCATCGTGGACGGCACCGGGAACGTGCTGCGGGCCGCCCGCAGGGCCGGGGTGGACCGGGTCCTGCACGTCTCGTCCACCGCCGTGTACGGGCTGCCCCGCCAGGTGCCGACCCCGGAGGAGCACCCCCGGGAGCCGGTCGACACGTACAGCGCGGCGAAGGTGGCCGCCGAGGAGATCGCCGAGCGGTACCGGGCCGACGGGCTCCCGGTCGCGATCCTGCGGCCGAAGACCTTTCTCGGGCCGGGCCGGATGGGACTCTTCGCGATGCTCTTCGAGTGGGCCGAGGAGGGCCGGAACTTTCCGGTACTCGGCCGGGGCGACGTACGGATCCAGATGTTCGCCGTCGACGACCTGGTCGACGCGGTGCTCACCGTGCTGGCCGCACCCGACGAGGTGGCCAGCGACACCTACAACCTGGCCGCGGAGCGGTTCCGTACCCTGCGCGAGGACTTCCAGGCGGTGCTGGACGCGGCCGGGCACGGCAAGCGGGTTGTCGGGGTACCGGCCCGGCCGGCGCTGTTCGCCCTGGAACTGCTGGAGCGCAGCCGGCTCTCCCCCGTCTACGGGCGGCTGCTGCACAAGCTCCGGTACGACTCCTACGTGAGCATCGACAAGGCCGTCGAACGCCTGGGCTTCGCACCGAAGCTGTCCAACGAGGACGCGATCCTGCGCACCTACGAGTGGTGGCGCTCGGAACGCCACCTGACGCGCCCGTCCCGGGGCGGCCGGACCAGCCGGGACCCGTGGCGGCAGGGCGTGCTCTCCCTCGCGAAGATCTTCTTCTGATCGGAGTCGAAGGTGTCTTTCTCTGCCCGGAGCCGAGGGTGACCGCCGTCGAGACGGTCGTCGAGACCGCCGTACCGGCCGCACCGGGACGCGGTATCCCGGCCCCCCGGCCCGCCCGGCACCTGCTCGCTCTGACCCGACCCGGTCACGCGGTCAAGAACCTGCTGGCCGTACCGCTGGCGCTGCTCGACACCCCACTGTGGACCGGGACGGCGCTGCTGCGTACCGGCTGGGCGGTGCTGGTCTTCACGGTGGCCGCCTCGACGATCTACGTCGTCAACGACATCGTCGACCGCCGGCTGGACCGTATCCACCCGGTCAAGCGCAACCGTCCGGTCGCCGCCGGCCTGGTACCGGTACCGCTGGCCTGGCTGCTCGCGGTCGGGCTCGCCGGGACGCTGCTGGGCCTGGTGCTGGTCGGTCCCGACCTGCCGTGGTGGCCGCTGGTCGGCTACCTCTGCCTCAGCGTCGCCTACAGCCGGTGGCTCAAGCACCTGCCGATGCTGGACATCTGCGTCGTCGCCGCCGGCTTCGTGCTGCGGGTCCTCCAGGGGTACGCCGCCAGCGGGGCGACCCCGTCCGGGCTGCTGCTCACCGCCGTCTTCGCCGGCTGCCTGGTGCTGATCCTCGGCAAACGGCGGCACGAACTGGCCGCCGCCGGCTCGGCGCACCGGCCGGCGCTGGCCGGCTACAACGTGCTGCTCGCCGACCACCTGCTCGGGCTGAACACCGCGCTGGCCAGCACCACCTTCCTGCTCTACCTGAACACCGACGCGCCGCTCGGGCCCTGGCGCCCGGTCACCCTCGCCGTGGTGGTGCCGCTCGGCCTGCTCGCCGCGTTCCGCTACCTCCAGGCCGTACTGGTCCGGCAGTCCGGCGGCGACCCGATCCGGGCCCTGCTGCGGGACCGGATGATCGTGGCCAGCGCCGTCCTGATCGGCACCACGCTGACCCTGGCGGAACTCGGTGCCCGCTATCCCAACCTGCTGAACTGGATGGATCTATGAACACACCGCTCGTCTCGGTCATCGTGCCGAACTACAACTACGCAAGGGCACTCGGGCTCTGCCTCGGGGCGCTGCGGGCACAGAGCTATCCGAACCTGGAACTGATCGTGGTCGACGACTGCTCCACTGACGACTCGGTCGCGGTCGCCGAGTCCTACGGGGCACGCGTGCTGCGTACGCCGAGCAACTCCGGACCGGCGGCGGCCCGCAACCTCGGTGCGGCGAACGCGCACGGCGAGATCCTCTTCTTCGTCGACTCGGACGTCGCCGCCAAGCCGGACGCGGTCGCCAACGCGGTCGAACTGCTCACCGCCGATGCGGAGATCGGGGCGATCTGCGGCAACTACGATCCGGTGCCGCTGGTCCGGGACAGCCTGCTGGAGGAATACCGCTGCCTCCAGCAGTCCTACTGGCTGATCGCCGACGAGGGACGGATCATGACCCTCTACACCGCGCTGCTGGCGATCCCGGCCCGGGTCTTCGCCGAGATCGGGCCGTTCAACCCGCGACTGCGGGAGACCGAGAACGCCGACTACGGGATGCGGCTCGCCCAGCGGTACCAGATCTGGCTCTCGCCCAGGGTGCGCGGCGTGCACGACCACGACGCCGACCTGGGCGTACTGGTCCGCAAGGTCTTCACCCGCACCGCCCTGCACATCCCGATGTACGCCCGCAAGCCGGAGTTCCCCGGCGGCCTGAGCAGCGGACCACGCGCCTGGGTCAGCGTGGCCGCCCTGCTGACCGTGCTGACGTGCGCGCTGCCCGTGCTCTTCGGCCCGGCGTTCCTGGCGGTGCCGCTCGCCGCGCTCGCCGCCTGCCTCGCCGGCGACCTGCCGATGTACCGGTTCGTCCGCCGGGAACGCGGCCTGCTCTTCCTCGGCTACTTCATCGCGATGCACTTCTTCCTGAACCTGGTGATCGCGGTCGCCGCGATCTCCGGGGTGGTCGCCTGGCTCGCCTCGGGCCGGTTCCGTGGGCTCTACGACCGGCCGGAGGTGGCCACCCGATGACGGTGAACGGTGCGCGGCCGGACGACGGCCCGCTGGTCTCGGTGATCGTGCCGAACTACAACTACGCCGAGTCGCTGGATCTGTGCCTGCGGTCGATCCTGGACCAGACCTACCCGAACATCGAGATCCTGATGGTCGACGACTGCTCGACGGACCAGTCCGTCGCGGTGGCCGAGGCGCTCGGCGTACGGGTGGTGAGCACCGGACGCAACGGCGGCTGCGGCCGGGCCCGCAACATCGGCGCCGCACACACCAGCGGCGAGCTGATCTGCTACGTCGACTCCGACCTGGTGCTCGCGCCGGACGCGGTGGCGAACGCGGTACGACTGATCCTCGGCGACCTGCGGATCGGCGCGGTCTGCGGGATCGAGGACCCCGAGCCGCTGCTGCACGACACGGCGGTGGCCCGGTACCGTGGCCTGCAATATCACTACTGGTCGATCAGTTCGGAAGGTGACGTGTCGTTCCTCTTCCCGGCCGTCTGCGTGCTGCGCCGGCCCGTCTTCGAGGAGATCGGCCCGTTCAACCCCGGACTGCGGCACACCGAGGAGGTCGACTACGGCTACCGGCTGAGCCGCCGCTACCGGCTGGTGCTCACCTCACTGGTCCGGGGCCGGCACGACCACGACCACGAGCTGCGTGGGCTGCTGCGCAAGCTGTTCCACCGGGGACGGCTGCGGATCCCGCTCTACGCCCGGGCCCGCCGGTTCGGGCAGGGCTTCGAGACCGCCGCCCGGGCCTGGGGCAGCCTGGCCGCGTTCGGCGTACTGCCGGCGTTGGCGGTGCCGCTGCTGCTCGGCCCGTGGGGGCTGATCGTCCCGGCCGGGCTGTTGGCAGCCTCGCTCGCCTGCGACGCCGGCATGTACGGCTTCGTCCGCCGCCGGCACGGCGTACCCTTCCTGGTCTTCTTCGCCGGGCTGCACTTCCTGGTCAACGTCGCCATCACCGCCGGGGTCGCCACCGGCGCGGTGCAGTGGCTCGCCTCCGGCACGTTCCGTCGGCTCTACGACGCCTCGTTCCCGGTCGACCCGAGCCCGCTGCGGGGCCCGGCGTGACGGTCGCCGTCCCCGACAGCGACGGGCTACTGCCCGGAGGGCCGGCCGCCGGCACTCCGGGCGGCGCCACTCCCGGCAGCGCCACTCCGGGCAGCGGTACTCCCGGCAGCGCCACTCCGGGCAGCGTTGACCCACCGGGGTCCGGCTTCAGCTCGCCGGCCGAGGTGGAGCCGTCGGCCGAGGTGGAGCCGATGTCCGGCGTGGTCCGGAGGGGCCGGCGCGGCTGGCGGTGGTGGCTCTACGGCGGGCTCGTCGCCGCCGCGGCGCTCTGGCTGGCCTTCACCGTGGCACACCTGGTGCTCAGTGGGCAGTGGTGGCTCTGGCTCGCGGTCGACGCCGTGCCACCGCCGGCCTTCCTCGGCGTACCGCTGCTGCTGGCCGTGGCCGCCGCGCCGTGCCGCCGGTCGCGCCGACCGGTGGCGCTGCTGGCCGCCGCCGCCCTGCTGCTCGGCGGGCCGCTGTCCGGGCTCAACCTGCGCGGTCTCACCGGCGGTGACGGTCCGCCCCCGCCCGACGCGGTCCGGGTCTTCAGCTGGAACACCGGGTACTGGGACGAGGGCGGCCAGACCGACGAGCTGTACGCACTGCTCCGGGCCGCCGACGCCGACGTCTACCTGCTCCAGGAATACTGGTACGAACACTCCTCCGGACCGGGTGCGGCGGAACTGACACGGCTGCGTACCGAGTTCCCGGGCTTCCACATCGCGGTCGTCGGCGAGTTGCTGACCCTGTCCCGCCATCCGATCCTGCGTCGGCTGCCGCTGGATGCCCCGGACATGCCGCCGGCCCTGTGGGGCACGAGTGAGCAGTGGCGGTACAAGGTGCTGCGTACCGATCTGGACCTCGGGGCGGGCCGGGTACTGTCGGTCTACAACCTGCACATGCCGGTACAACTGGTGCCGGACCACAGTCCGCTGGGTGGCGAGTTCTACCGGGTGATCCGGCAGCAGCACGCGCAGCGCGAGCCGCAGTGGCGGGCGCTGGCCCGGGACGTGGCGGCCAATCCGCATCCGATGCTGGTCGCCGGCGACCTCAACACCAGTCCGGCAATGGGCGACCTGGCGAAGCTCCCCGACCGGCTCCGGGATGCCAGCTACGCGTCCTCGGCCCGCTATCCGGCGACCTGGTCGGATGCGCCCGGCTGGCCGCGCCTGTGGCGGCTGGACTGGGCCTTCGTCTCGGCTGCGGTCCGGGTGCACTCGTACCACTTCGGCCGGCCGACGAACGGCGTCTCCGACCATCGCCCGCAGCAACTGGTGCTCTCGCTGCGATGACCTGCCACCGGTCGCACCGTCGGCCGGGATCGCACCGTCGGCCGGGATCGCACCGTCGGCCGGGATCGCACCGTCGGCCGGAAGTGGCGGTCGCCGGGAAGTGGCGGTCGGCGGTCCTACCGGCCGTCCGGGTCGGGCGGGTGGACGGCGGGCGTCTGTCCGGCGTCCTGGGCGTCGTCCTGGTCGGTGGCGTCGACGTACCGGACGCCCAGCCGGTCCAGCAGCGGTCGGAGACCGTACATGTCCAGCCCGAGCACGCCGTCCGCGAGCTGCCAGCGCTTCTCCTCCTCCCTGGCCTCGCGCTCGGCCCCGGCGGCGGCGACCTCCCGGGCCCGTTCGCGTGGCACCACCACGACTCCGTCGTCGTCGGCGACGATCACGTCGGCCGGACGCACGTAGGCGCCGCCGAGCACGATCGGGACGTTCACCGAACCCGGGCTCGCCTTCACGGTGCCCTGCGCGGAGACCGCGCGGGACCAGACCGGAAAGCCGAGTTCGGTCAGCGCGGCCACGTCACGGCAGCCGGCGTCGATGACCAGGCCGAGGACGCCACGGGCCCGCAGCGAGGTGGCCAGCAGTTCACCGAAGGCACCGTCCGTGCTGGGCGAGGTGAAGGCGACCACGAGTACGTCGCCGGGGCGGGTCTGCTCGACGGCCGCGTGGATCATCAGGTTGTCGCCCGGCTGGGCCGAGACGGTGACCGCCCGACCGGCGATCCGGGCACCCGGGTAGATCGGTCTGAGCAGGTGTCCGAGCAGGCCGGTGCGACCCTGCGCCTCGTGCACCGTCGAGACGCCCTGTCGAGCGAGTCGCGCGACGGCGTCGGGCGGTGGGGCGGCGTCGGTCCGGACGATGACGTGATCCGTCACAGCAGCTCGTCCCCGACCACCGGGAAGACCCGCTGGTACGCCTCGGCGTGCGTGATCGACCGGTTACCGCCGTTGCGGACCGCCTGCACCCCGCGCCGTACGCCGAGATCCGTGTAGTACCCGACCAGGTGCCCCTGGGCCCCCATGATCCGCATAGCCTCGACCTTGCGGTCGAAGACGGCGGTGATGTCCAGCAGCAGGTTCGGCACGAAGCCGCACTGCTCGGGCTGGTGCGGTTCGAACTGCAACACGTTCGGGGCGCCGATCGGTCGGGTGTCCCGGTCGTGTCCGGCCGCCTGGGCCACCATCCGGGCCCGGAGCACGATCTCGTGGGTCAGCGAGTGGTCGAGGTTGTAGGGATCCTTCGCCGGATGGGTGAGGATCACGGCCGGGTCGACCCGGCGGATCGTCGCGACGACGCTGTCGTAGAGGTCGTCCGTGGCGCGCAGCGGGTAGTCCCCCGCGTCGAGGAACTCGATGTCGGCGCCGAGCACCTTCGCCGCCCGGCCCGCCTCGTCGCGTCTGGCCTCCTTGACCCGGTCGAGGGTCATGCCGGGCTGCTTCCACAGTCCCTGCGATTCACCCTTCTCGCCGAAGGTGAGGCAGAGCACGTGCACCGGCTGGCCCCGGGAGGCGCCGAGGGCGATGGCGCCACCGGCGCGCCAGACGAAGTCGGCGGCATGCGCGCTCACCACGAGGATCGGACCGCGCCCGATCGGAGACGCTGTCATCGACAATCCTTCCCGAGCGGTTCCGCGGGTACGTCGTACGTCCGGGGTGGAAGCCGCCACGCTTGTCGGAGCAGACCGATCATAGGGGCGGCCAACACGATTACCAATAACATTGTCAACAATCCCGGGCCCGGGAAGGCGGACGGACGATGCCCGGGATGCCAGCGCCACTCGGGATGGTGGTGGAGCCGTTCGGCGTGGGGGCGGCCCCGTTTTCGCTGGGCGTTGGTGCGGTCCCGTTCGCGCTGGGCGTTGGTGCGGTCCCGTCCTCGTTCGGCGTGCGGGCCGCGAACGGCACCTCGGCAACGGCCGCCGAGGCTTCGCCGGCCGGGTGCTGCCACAGCCCGCGTCGACGCAGGATCGGCAGGACACCCTCGCCGACCCAGTACGCCTCCTCCAGGTGCGGATGTCCGGAGAGGATGAACTCGGTGATGCCGAGTGCGTGATACTCGGCGATCCGGTCGGCCACCTCGGTGTGGCTGCCGACCAGTGCCGTACCCGCACCGCCGCGTACCAGCCCGACCCCGGCCCAGAGGTTCGGTGACACCTCCAGCCCGTCCCGGGAACCGCCGTGCAGCGCGAGCATCCGGTGCTGCCCCTCGGACTCACTACGCCGCAGTCCGGCCTGGACGGTCGCGACGTCGGAGTCGGCGATACCGTCGAGCAGCCGCTGCGCCTGCGCCCACGCCGCCTCGGCAGTGTCCCGCGCGATGACGTGCAACCGGATCCCGAACCTCATTTCCCGGCCGGCCTCGGCCGCCAGCCGCCGGATCCAGGTGAGTTTCTCCGCCACCTGCGCGGGTGGTTCGCCCCAGGTCAGATACACGTCGCTGTGCCGCGCCGCCACCGGGCCGGCCGCCTTCGAGGAGCCGCCGAAGTAGATCGGCGGGGCGGGGTCGGGCAACCGGGTCAACCGGGCCTGTTCGACCCGCAGGTGCTCCCCGGCGTGGCTGACCGTCTCGCCGCGCCACAGCGCCCGTACGACGTGCAGGAACTCGTCGGTACGTGCGTACCGGGCGTCCTTGTCGAGGAAGTCCCCGTAGCCGCGCTGCTCCTGCGACTCCCCGCCGGTGACCACGTTGAGCAGCAGGCGCCCGTGGGAGAGCCGCTGAAAGGTCGAGGCCATCTGTGCGGCCAGCGTCGGCGAGGTCAGTCCGGGCCGGAACGCCACCAGGAACTTCAGCCGCTCGGTGACCTCGGTCAGCATCGCGGTGGCCAGCCAGGCGTCCTCGCACCAGGCGCCGGTGGGAGTGAGGGCGCCGACGAAGCCGAGCTGTTCGGCGGTCCGGGCGATCTGCCCGAGGTACGCCAGGGTGGCCGGCCTGGCACCTCCGGCGGTACCCGGCGGCAGTCCGTGCCCGCCGCCGACGATGTCCCGGCTGTCGCCGTAGGTCGGCAGGAACCAGTGGAAGGTGAGCGTCATGGTTTCTCTCCGGTGAGCTGCGCCCGGGTCACGGGCGGGACGGGTGGGCGTCGGGCGACGGCGGCGTCGCGGACGGGCGGCTGCCGCGTTCCGATCCCCGGCCCCGACACCCTATCCATAAATCCTATCGGTTTAGTAGGCTAATCCGGCGGCCGGCCGTGGCGAGGTGTGCCTCGACGCATCCGGGCGCCCCGTCCGGCATCGACGCCGCCGCCCGCACCACGCCTCCGCCCCGCCCCGCCGGTTCGTTCCCCGCCGGTTCGTTCCCCGACGATTCGTTCCCCGACGGTTCGTTGCCCGACGATTCGTTGCCCGACGGGCCGGATCCACAACCTCTTCAGGAGCATTCCGATGGTTCACCGCACCCTCAGCCCTCGCCACCGGCTCCGATCCGCCGACGACGGTTCCCGCCGGCCCGACGGGACCGCCCGCCGACCGGGCGGGAGCCCGCGCCGGTCCGACGACGGCGGCCGTGGCCTGCCCACCCCGAACCGCCCCGCCCGGCAACCGCGTACCCTCCTCGTCGGCCTGCTAGCTCTGGTGCTGGCGGCGACCGGGGCGGTCGCCGGATGCGGCGACGAGAGCGCCGGCGCGGACACCGACGAGTTGCTCGTCGGCTACCAGCGGTTCGGCGGCCTCAGCCTGGTCAAGGCCCGCAACGGGGCTCCGGAGGTGAAATGGTCGCTGTTCGAGAGCGGACCGGCGCTGACCGAGGCGCTCAAGGCGGGCGCGATCGACATCGGCCAGGTCGGCGAGGCGCCACCGGTGTTCGCCGCGGCCGGAAAAATCAGGTTCCGGATCATCGGTACGTCGGAACCGGTGCCGCAGGGCGAGGCGGTACTCGTCAAGGAGGCCAAGGGATACCGCAGTTTCGCCGACCTCAGGGGGAGGACGGTCGCCCTCAACAAGGGGTCGAACGTCAACTGGCTGCTGGTCAAGCTGCTGGAAGCGCACCACATGACACTGGCGGACATCAACGTCAAATATCTCAAGCCTGCTGAGGCGCGTCCGGCCTTCGACAACGACCAGGTCGACGCCTGGATCATCTGGGACCCGTACTTCGCGCTGGCCGAGCAGCACGGAGTGAAGATTCTGGCCGACGCCACCGGGCTGGCCAGCAACCGCGAGTACATCCTCGTCTCGCCGGAGGCCCTGGAACGCAAGCCCGACCAGATCCGGACGTTCCTGGGAACGTACCGCAGCGTCACCGACTGGGGCATCGCCAACCCCGAGCAGCGGACGAAGATCCTGGCACCCGAGCTGAAGATCGACGAACCGACCACCGCCCGTGCCCTGGCCCGCAGCGCCAAACCGCTCGCCCCGGTGACCCCCGAGATCGGTGCCGAACTCCAGGCGATCGCGGACGGCTTCACCGAACTGGAACTGATTCCGGAACGGGTCGACATGGCGTCCCTGGTGGATGCCCGATTCGACGGAGTGTTCCGGTGACGGACACCCTGGTCGAGAAACCGATTCGTTCGCCGGCCGCGCCGGTGGCCGTCCGGCGACCCGAGCGCCGGCACCGACCGGCGCGACGCTGGCGGCGCGCCGTCACCCCGGTCGGGCTCCTGCTGATCTGGCAGGCGGCGTCCCAGACCGGCCTACTGCCGGCGGAGAAGCTCTCCGCGCCGAGCGCCGTGGCCCAGACCGGCTGGCGACTCGTCCGGGACGACACGCTCGGGATACACCTGTTCGACTCGCTCACCCGAGCCGGCATCGGGCTGGCGATCGGCGGCACCCTGGCGCTGGTACTCGGCGCCACGGCCGGTCTGCTCCGGCTCGGCGACGACCTCGTCGACCCGCCGGTGCAGATGGCCCGGATGCTGCCGCACCTCGGGCTCGTGCCGCTGCTGATCATCTGGGTCGGCATCGGCGAGTCACTGAAGATCACACTGGTGGCGCTCGGTGCGTTCTTCCCGATCTACTTCAACACGTACGCCGGGATCAGGGACATCGACGAACGCCTGGTCGAGGCCGCCCGGAGCTGTGGACTCAACCAACTGGCCCGGATCCGGCACGTCGTACTCCCGGGTGCCCTGCCGTCGCTCTTCCTCGGCCTGCGGCTGGCCCTCGGCGCCGCCTGGCTGAGTCTGGTGGTCGGCGAACAGGTGAACGCGCAGACCGGGATCGGCTTCCTGATGATGGAGGCCCGCGAGTTCAGCCAGACCGACGTGGTCCTGCTCGGCCTGCTCGTCTACGCGCTGCTCGGCCTCCTCTCCGACCTGGCACTGCGAGTGGCCGAGAGGAGGACCCTGACATGGCGACGCGGACTCCAGGCGGTCTGAGCACCGCCAGTTTGAGCACTGCCCCCCGGGCCGTCGTCACCGCGCACGCGGTGCGCCGTGCCTTCGGCGCGACGGTCGTACTCGACGGCGTGGACCTCGCCGTCGCGCCGGGCGAGATAGTGGCACTGCTCGGTGGCAGCGGCTCCGGCAAGAGCACCCTGTTGCGCATCCTGGCCGGGCTCGACCCCGCAGCGACAGGCGAGATCACCCGGGCCGGCAGCCAGGCGGTGGTCTTCCAGGAGCACCGGTTGCTGCCGTGGAAACGGGTGGCCGACAACGTCTCCCTCGGCGTCGCGGGCCCCGGGGTACGGCAGCGGGTCGCCGCCGCGCTGGCCGAGGTCGGACTCGCCGAGCGGGACCGGGCATGGCCGACCGAACTCTCCGGCGGTCAGGCCCAGCGGGTCGCCTTCGCGCGGGCACTCGTCCGCGAGCCCGCGCTGATGCTGCTGGACGAACCGTTCGGCGCGCTGGACGCGCTGACCCGGCTGAAAATGCAGACCCTGTTCGGGCGCCTGCACGCCGAGCACAGGTTCGCCGCGTTACTGGTCACGCACGACGTGGACGAGGCACTGCTGCTCGCCGACCGCACCCTCGTACTCGACGACGGGCGCATCGTGCAGAACGCACCGGTACCGCTGGATCGACCCCGCGCCCCCGACCAGCCCGGCTTCGGGCCGCTGCGCCGGCACCTCCTCGACCAACTCGGCGTGCGCCCGGCGCAGGACGGCGACGCCGACACCTGACCGGCTGCGCCGGCACGGCGGGACGGAGGTTGGGCGGTGGCGAGCCGGTGCGTCAGGCCGCGATGGGCAGCGTGGCCGCGTAGCCGGCGGCCAGGTCCGGGTCGCCGAGCGTGGACTCCGGTACCGCCAGCCCCGGGCGCACCTCGGCGCCAAGTTCGGCGAGCAGGCCACGGAGGTGCCGCTGCGACTGGGCGGCCTGCTCCGGGTCGGTACCGACGGTGATCGGCAGCGCGACCACTCCGGTGAGTCCCTGGTGCGGCAGCCGGTCGAGGAAGACCTTCAGTAGGCCGGTGTAACTGCCCTTGTAGGTCGGGGTGGCCACCACCAGGATCCGGGCCGCCCGCACCGTCGCCATCCCGTCGACCACGCCCGGCTCGTCGGGTAGCAGCAGAGCCGGCCCGTACGCCGCCAGGTCGACGACGACGGGTGGTTCCGTGCCCTCCCGCCGGGCTACCACCTCGGCGACCGAGGTGGCGAGCCCCTGGGTGCGCGACCCGGGTCGCGGGTTGCCAGAAACGACGACGATCTCGCTCACGTGTTCCTCCGCCCGACGCCGCGGATCCGACGCCTTCGTCCCGGTAGCCAACTGTCCGATGTGGTCACGCCTGATGTCGGACACGGCCGCTGGGGCGAGTCGACGTCCGACCTGCATGCGTTCGTTAGCTCGTCCAGCAAATCCTACCTATCCGATAGGTTGAAGGGGAATCAGCAGGTCGGGTTTTCAGCACGCCGGCCACAGGAGCCCGGATCGGGGCGAGCGGAGACGCCAGGGACCTGTCCGCACCAGAACCGGACAGACGGCTCGTCACCGGCCGGTCGGGCCAGCTCATCGGGACGCATCGGCGGGACCGACCGAGGTCGATCTCATTGATCTAGCATGACCGGAAGTATTCAAGCCGGTACCGAAAGTCGTCGTCGCAGAGCACTCCCGCTTCCGGCAGATCACATCGGCAGGGCGGCAGTGACGTCGAGCTCCACCAGCTGACCCGGGAAGCCGAGCTGGGCCACCCCGAGCAGGGTACTGGCACTGGTGAACGCCGGAGCGAGCGAGGAGGCCTGGAAGCGTCGCCAGACCTCGGCGAGCACGTTCCGGTCCGCGCTGACGACATAGATGACCGTACGGACCACGTGCTCCGGTCCGGCGCCCACAGATCCGAGCGCGATCATGGCGTTGGCGGCAACCTGGTCCACCTGTGCGCCGAAGTCGCCCGGACCGACCAGCACACCTCCGGCGTCCAGCGGACACTGTCCCGCCAGATAGGCGGTACGCCCCGCCGGAACGATCGTGACGTGGTGGTAGCCCGGGGTGACATGCAGTCCGTCAGGGTTGCTGCGGGAGATCGTCATGGTGCCCAGTCTGCGAGGTGGCAGCGTCCCGCCGGCTCGGGGTATGCCGCCGTGCGTGATCCACCGGCGCCGTGTACAGTTGTCCCCCGTGCGGCGCTGCGGATGGCCGACGGGCGAGATCATCGTCCCGGCGGTCGCTCAGTGACGTAATGCAGGTCCGGGTGGCGGAATGGCAGACGCGCTAGCTTGAGGTGCTAGTGCCCGTATAGGGCGTGGGGGTTCAAGTCCCCCCTCGGACACGTTATTTCGACACGAAGCGTGATAGTCCTTCGTGTTTTGCGTGATCCCCGTCCCGTCGGGCGGGGATTCTTGCTGTGGTGGCGAGGACGGGTAGGCGCGGTGTGAATGGCTTGGACCGCGATGAACCGCTCCTCGGTGACCAGCGGGTGAGCGATCTGACGCGAGATAACCCACTGCGGGGCGGCGTTCCAGCGCTGGACCTCGCGGTGCCGCGCGACGGTCCCATCGGGCATGAGGTCGTCGTGGTCGGTGCGCTGCCGGTTCCAGACCTGGCGGCCGGTGTAGCGGGGGTTGGCCAGGATCGCCGCGACCGTGGTCAGCATCCATCGGTGGCCGCTGCGGTGAGGGTTACGTGATGGGTCGGCGCCGGACGGACACGGCACACCGGTGTCGTTGAGCCTGCGAGCGATACTGGTCACGCCGTAGCCGGCCGGGCGCCGCTCGAAGATCCACCTCACAAAGGGTGCGGTCGCCGGGTCGGGTGCCAGGCGGTGCAGACGGCGACCCCAGGCGGCGTGGGCGCGGTTCGGATGAGGGTCAGCTGTTCGAGCTGTTGGCCGTGGAAGGCACGTTCGTACTCGCCCACGACGATCGCGTCGAACCCACGAGCCACCACGGCACCGTCCATGCAGGATTGAGCGAGCCCAGCAACCGGCTGCCACCACTGACTACCCGTAGGTACAGCCGATCCGCGGCGGCACTGTCGCACGGGGCGGCGCCCCCGGTGCGAGACCGCTTTCAGTGACGACTATTCGTTGATCTTGTCCAACGGACTGAGGCGCGCTTGATCTCACCCTCTCGCTTGCCACCTGGCGCAAGCTACCTGGAAGGCAGCACGGGCGGCAGTGGCCGGGAGGATTCGGTAACAAAAGTGGACTGGACTCGCGCTGCGGATCCGGCGTAGCATCCTGCTCCAGAGAGATCGTCAAGCGATCGCCGCTGGTGGATGTAGACAGCGGATCGGGGGATCAATGATCTATGCGCTGCCACCGCAACGCCACTCTTCCTGCGCTGCTATAGCGCCGCATCCCTGGGTTCTTACCTTGGTTCCCGAGGAGCGCTACAGAACAAGCCGGCAAGACTAGCGTCGATCTTCACGAGCCTATTGGCCTGATGTCGGCTGGTGTGCGTCAGCCTTGGACCTACCTTCTGGCCGCGGTGGCCTGGGCTTGCCTCCTCACCTCCAGAGTGGTCAGACGGCGATGCCAGCAAGACCGCTGGCGGCGTGTCCAAGGCCGGGAGCCGCGTCGGTGCCGTCGCTCGTCGGGCGGGGCGGCCGGGCCAGGCGCATCAATAGCACCTCCAGCCGTCTTCTGCGACCAAGCCGCCACCACTCTGCCGGGGACGAGGAACGCCCTCGCGCTGCGGTTCACCGAGTCGAGCCGTGCCGTCCTGTGCTGGCTCAGCCTGCGAGCTGGCGGCGCCAACGGGTGGCAGAGACGACCGCCTACCTCCCTCCGCACGGCGGATACGTGCTGGCCGATTTCGATCGCCGGTGCGCCACTGCCTAGAGCGGTTTGCCGACTACTGGAGCAGCAGGTCCGCTGAACGGCCCGATGCACACGAGGCACCAGACGAGAGGGGTTCGCGAACCGTGGTGACAGTGGATATCTTCGGTCGCTGCCAGTCATACAACGAGAGCCAGGAGGCTCGCGCAGCCGAGCTCAACCCGAACTTCATTCCCGTCGAGGGGCACGACGCGACCGCCGCGCAGACAATCGACGGCGACATCCTCATGTGCGGCTCGAACAACTACCTCGGGCTGACCTCTGACCCGCGCGTGAAAGCGGCAGCGCAGGCGGCGATCGAAGAGTACGGCACGTCGCGGACGAGCTCGCGGCTGCTCAACGGCAATACGCCACTACACGACGAACTGGAGCACGAGCTGGCCGACTTCCTCGGCATGCCGGCGGCGCTGGTGTTTCCGACCGGCTACCACTGGAAGCGCTTGCCCATGGCGTGCCGATGGTCGCGCTACCGGTGGGGAACGACCAACCAGGCGTGGCCGCCCGGCTCAAGTACCTCGGCGTGGGCGAGTCCAACCCGGTGCACAAGGTGAGTCCGGCGCGGCTGCGGGCGGCCATCGACAAGGTGGGCGACGACCCTGCCTACCACGCGAAAGCGCAGCACCACAAACGCCGGATCGCGCAGTTGGACGGCGTGCGGCGCGCGGCCGACATCGCGGAGGAGGCGTTCCGGACGCGCCGGCCGGTACGCAGACAGGAGATGTCCGAAACGACGGAGGGTGGCCGCCGATGACACAGCAGGCGGGACGTATGGCCCGGCAGCTGCCGACGCTTAACGGTTTGCGGGGGATCGCCGCGGTAACGGTTTTTTTCTCCCACACGACGTTGTTCGGCTTTTTCGCCGACGAGCGGGTCGACGACTGGTGGTACACGGCTCTCAGCCGTACCGGATCTGCCGCGCTCGGCTTCTTCTTCATCCTCAGCGGTTTCGTCCTGACCTGGTCGGCTCCCGACCACGAGCCGAATCGCCGGTTCTGGCGCCGCCGGGCCGCCCGGATCCTGCCGAACCACCTGGTCGTCTGTGCTGTGTTCATCGTTCTTCTAATCCTGGTACGAGGGGGCGCGCCGCTGTGGCCGACGCTGGCGAACGTCGCGCTGGTGCAGAGCTGGATTCCGAATGAGTTCATCTTCAACGGAGTCAATCCGCCGAGCTGGTCGCTGAGCTGTGAGATCTTCTTCTACGCATCGTTCCCGTGGCTGCTCGCCGGCATCCGAAAGCTCTCCGCTACCTGGCTCTGGTCGATGGCGGGTGGCATTGTCGCCGCGATGCTTGTCGCACCCGTCTTCTCCACGGCGTTCCTTCCGGCCGAGCCGACGTACACCTACGCGGACGCGGCATTTCCGCAGTTCTGGTTCGTACAACAGTTCCCGTTGATCCGGATGCTGGACTTCGTCCTCGGAATCGTCATCGCCCAACTCGTCATGCGGGGGCTGTGGATCAGGCTGAGCCTGCCCGCCGCCGCACTTGTCACGCTGGCCTTCTACGGCGTTTCCGAGGTCGTTCCGCTGCTCTACTCGGTGGTCGCGGCGATGGTCATCCCGCTCGCGCTGCTGGTGGCCGCCGCGGCGCGGGCGGACGTCGAGGGGCACCGCTCACCGCTGCGCGGGCGGGTCGCCGGCTGGCTGGGCGACACGTCCTTCGCCTTCTACCTCATTCACATCCTGGTGTTGTATGGCGCCGGCAACATGTCTCCGAGCGGCTTCGGTGTCGCCGCTGCGCTGGCCGTGATGATCGGCGCCTACCTGGTGACGCTCGCCCTTGCATCGTTGCTTCACATCGGCGTGGAACGGCCGATGATGCGCCGGTTCGCCAGATCCCGAAAACCTGCCGCCGGCCCTCAGCCCGCCGCAGTGGCTACCGCTTCGCCTGCCATTGAGCCGACACCCGTCGCGACGGGTGACGGGACGCGAGTCAGGTAGCGACAGCCGGAGGTCGGACCTGGCCTGGTGCCCTGGCTGATCCTGTCCGGATCAGCCAGGGCATCAGTTCACCGGACGGTCAGCGTGGCCCGGACCGCGTCAGCCGGACGCAGAGTGACCATGGGTACGACCTCAAGCCGCTCGTCGCGTGTGTCCACCCGGTAACGGGCGAGCAACGCGCTCAGCAGTACGGTCATCTCCAGCAGCGCGAAGTGTTCCCCGATGCAACTGCGCGGCCCGCCACCGAACGGAAAGTAGGCGTAGCGCGGCCGATCCTGCTGCCCGAGGAACCGGTCAGGCTCGAAGCGCTCCGGGTCGGGCCAGAATTCCGGATGCCGGTGCGTGACCCAGGGAGCAACCACCACCTTGGTATTGGCCGGAATCCGGTAACCGGAGACGACGACGTCGGTCTCGGTCATCCGCTCCATGCTGTACACGGGCGGGTACAGCCGCATGCCTTCCATCGCCGCAGCTCGCACAAGTTCCTGGTCGCCCGTGCCGATCCCGGCCGCGACCCGTTCCTGCACCTCGGGATGCCGACCCAGCAGGTGCATGGTGAAGGCCAGCCCGGCCGAGGTCGTCTCATGCCCGGCGAGCAGGAACACCAGGATCTGATCCCGGATCTCCTCCATGGACAGCGTCTGCCCGGTTTCCGGATCCTTGGCCGCGAACAACCGGCCGAGCATGTCCTCGTTCTCCTCGCCGCCGGTTCGCTGTCGGGCGGCAATGATGCGGTCGACGATCTCGTACTGGGTCGCGCGTACCTGCGTGATCCGGCGGGACCGCGGAGTCGGCCAGCTCAGCGGCAGCTTGACAACCTGTAGGGCGCGCGCCAGCGCGAGGTCGCCCAGAATGGGCATGAGCTCCTGCAGACGGGGGACGACCTCGTCGATGTCGTCGCCGAACAGTGCCCGGCCGACCACCCGCATCGTGTAGCGCTGCATGACTTGGTACAGGTCCACGACGGATCCCGTGGTGACCGCCATGTCGTCGACGACGCGGGCCGCTTCGTTGGCCATCAGCTCGGTGTAGCGGGCCACCCGGCGCGGTGTGAACAGCGGTTGCAGCGTCCGCCGCTGTTGCAGCCAACGGTCTCCGTCGCTGGTCAGCAGGCCCTCACCGATGAACTCCCGAAGGATTTCGTACGCGCTCGCGCGGCGGCTGAAGACCTGAGGCGTGGTAAGGACCTGATGGATGCCGTCGGGGTGGTGCACGTTCACCACGTCGACGCTGACGGCACGTGGCCCCCGAGGCAGTCCGACGTGGTAAGCAACCACGTCGCCGTACGTGTGGAAGCCGTCCAGGATCGATCCCAGCAGGTCGCGGCGGAGCGCCGGCAGCATGCCGAGTAGCGGATGCCCGGCCGGACCCGGTACGGCGATGGCCTTGGACAACTGTGTCGTCACGGTGATCCCCCGATCAGTTAATCGACCTACGTCGACTATATTTCCACGCGCCGTACCCCTTCTCAGTCCCTGGCCCCGCAGTGCGCAGCGATGGTCATCACCATCGCTTTCGCCAGTAGTCAAGAGTGCAGCACCAGCTCGGCCTCACTGGCCGGCGTGCGCTGCACGACCGCACCGCCTCCACGAGCGGCGGGATCGCGATCCGGCCGGCTCGCTTCGGCCGTCGCCGACCCCCGACCGGACTCGCTGGCCAGGCCGCGGCTCCGACGTCACCGGCACCCCCGCCGATCGGCCGAGGAGCGACAGCCGGGCGTGGCACCGCTGGACAGCGCGCACGCCCGGCCGCGCGGGCAGGCGCGGCTGCTGCGCTCGCGCCGGCGGCAGCTCACCAGTGGCGGTACGAGGCCCAGTCGAAGTCCGCGTATCCGCCCTCGGCGCCCAGGTCCTGAACCCACAGGCCGACGAATGCGCCGGTGAAGCCCCAGCCCTCAGGCTCGCCCTCCACGAGGGTCGCGGCGTACTCGTCGGACAGGATGGTGGCGTCCAGCTCCG
The DNA here is from genome assembly GCF_036421995.1 of Plantactinospora veratri. Classification (NCBI taxonomy): domain Bacteria; kingdom Bacillati; phylum Actinomycetota; class Actinomycetes; order Micromonosporales; family Micromonosporaceae; genus Plantactinospora; species Plantactinospora veratri. The sequence continues at coordinate 29,841 of NZ_JAZGQL010000009.1, read as the reverse complement.
CCGGCAGGTCGACCCAGCGCGCCGCACCGGCCAGTTGATAGGCGAACGTGACACGCGGACCGTCGAAGGTGACCCGCAGCGTGATGTCGTCCGCGCCCGGCAGATCGACGCGGCAGGCGTCGTGCATGACACGCCGACCGTTGTCGGAAGACATCACCTCAAGCACCGGCTGGCCGTCGTCGTCGGCGGTCAGATAGGCGTAGTGCCAGTTGCGGGTGTTGTAGTAGGCGGTGACGCCAGCGAGCTGGCGGTAGTTGGCCGGCTCGAAGTGCATGTAGGCGGTCAGCTCGCACTGCTGCGAGGTCACGCGACGCGCGACCAGGCTCGGACGCCGCCGGCCGACCGGCGACTGGCCGCCGTGAATCCGCAGGAACGAGGGCCGCGAAGTGAGATCCACCCAGTCCGCGGTGGCGTGACGGCGCAGCGTCGACCACTCGGGGCCGAGCACCGGGTCGGTGAAGTCGTCCCGCTCCTCCGCCAGATCGCCCGCCGGCTCAGCTTCGCCCGGCACGGGTACGATCACCGCCGGTATCCCGTCCTCGATGCGCGGCCACTCCCCCTCCGGCCATTGCACCGCCTGGATTGCGGTCTCCCGGCCGAGCACGCAGCGGCCGAGGGGGGTGTACGGCCGGGCCGTCAGGTGCGCCAGGTACCAACGCCCGTCCGGCGTGGACACGAGGCTGCCGTGACCGGCCTTCTGCAGCTCCAGCTCGGGACGACCGTACGAGGTGAGCATCGGGCCGGCCGGATCGACCTCGTACGGCCCGAACAGGCTACGGGAGCGGGCCACTGTCACCTGGTGCGTCCAGGAGGTGCCGCCCTCCGCGGTCACCAGGTAGTACCAGCCGTCCTTCTGGTACAGATGCGGAGCCTCGGTGGTGCCGGCGGTGGTTCCCTGGAAAATTGTCCGCTCGGTGCCGACGAGGAGCCGGGCCTCGCGGTCGTACTGCTGGATCTCGATGCCCGCGAACCGATCACGGCCCGGCCGCCAGTCCGCGGCCATCGACAGCATCCAGGTTGTGCCGTCCTCGTCGTGGAACAGCGACGGGTCGAACCCGCGCCCATGCAGTACCACCGGGTCCGACCAGGGCCCGGCAAGGTCGCGCGCGGTCACCAGATAGTTCTGCGGATCCCAGTACCCGCTGGCGAAGCTTGCCACGTCGGTGTACAGGAGATGGAACTCGCCATCCACATAGGACAGGTCGGGCGCCCACACGCCATTGGAGTCACCCGCTCCGGTGAGATCGAGAAGCCGCCGCTCGGTGAGGACGCCACCGAGCGGGCGCCAGCGCACCAGGTCGGTCGAGTGGTGCAGCCGGACGCCGGGGTACCACTCGAAGGTCGACGTGGCGATGTAGTAATCGGTGCCGACGCGCAAGATCGACGGGTCGGGGTTGAAGCCGGGAAGAACCGGGTTTCGGATCAGCCGGCCGGGCTCTTCGCCGCCGTGGGGCCCGGCTGCTGCCGGGCTCTTTGTTGCGGTCGTCATTTCGCTTCTCCGTAACGGTAGCCTCGTCGAAAGTTTCGGCGAAGTTTGATCGCCGGATCGGCACAGATTAGCCGTTGGAACGTCCTAGTGACAATGTCGGCGGCCTGTACAGCCGTGTCTTTTCAACGCTCCATGTCTCCGGAAGTTCTCCGATACTTCTCCCCCACAACCCTCTTGGTGGCCCCGCAATGAGGCCTGACCTCCGGGTCCGGTACGGCCGCTCCCGAGCGCCCGAGCGTGGTGCAGATCGCCGATGGTCCCGGGACCAATCCGGAGACGATGCGCAGTCGGGTCCGCACCGATGAGGCTGGACTCCGCGCACGCCCGCAGGCGGGCCGCTTCGCCGCAATGTCGTACCTGTACAAGACCCACCCTGGGCCCGGCAGCTAACGTCCGTCTGCCAGCCAACCCTGGCCGGCTGTCCGCAACCCGAATTCAGAGGAAACCGTGTTACTCAGCGTCAACATCTTCGTCAGCCTCGACGGTGTCATGCAAGGACCCGGAAATCCCGACGAGGACCGCTCGGGCGGCTTCGACCGCGGCGGGTGGCTCGTTCCGCACGCCTCGATGCAGACCAACGAGGTCGTCGAGAGCTGGTTCCGGGAGGCCGACGCGTTTCTCTTTGGCCGCACCAGCTTCGGCCTGCTCGGCGGGTACTGGCCGAAGGTCACCGAATCTGACAACCTGATCGCCACCAAGCTCAACACGCTGTCGAAGTACGTCGTCAGTTCCACGCTGACCGACGATGAAGCCGATTGGAACCCGACGACGGTCCTACGCGGTGACCCGGCCGACGAGGTACGCCGCCTCAAGGAGCTTCCCGGCAAGGAACTCCAGGTTCACGGAAGCTGGAAACTCGTGCAGACGCTGCACCAGGCAGGACTTGTCGACGTCTACCGGCTGCTGCAATACCCGGTCGTCGTCGGCACGGGAAAGCGCCTGTTCCCGGACGGATCGACGCCCGCGACGTTCGCAACCGTCGAAAAGAGCTCGCGCGTACTGCCCGGCGGGGTCGTCTCGCTGACCCTCAACCCCACGAGCCTCGGCGCGATCTCCGCAGGCGCGTACACGGTCGACGAAGGGCGCTCGGCGACGGTCCTAGACTGACATCGGTGCCCGACCGGCTCAGGCTCTGATCTCCGGCTAGGACCTGTGTCGAAGCCGGTCACAGCCACTCGTTGATGGCGGCGGGCTGGATACTGGCACCGTACGGCCGCCCTTGGATCCCTTGGCCCGTCGGTGGGCATCCCGGTCGGTCTAGCCGTAGGGTGGCCGGCCGCCGAGATCTCCACGATCATGGTCGAGTACGTACACCGTCCGGCACCCGACCACCGGTTCGGTCAGCGTCTCGACGCGTGCAGTGCGGCCAGGGCCCGCCTTTCGAGCAGACGGAAACCGCAGGATCCGGCGATCGCCACGGCCTGTTCGGCGGTGTAGCTCGCCGAGGCCGGGTCACCGGCGGAGAGCCGGGCGGTGGCGAAGCCGACCAGTGCCCGTGCCTCCACGAACGGGTAGGCGTTGTGTGCGATCGACACGCAATGCTCGAACCACTGGATGGCGGCCGTCGCTTCTCCGAGCGCGAGGTATGCCTGGGCGGCAGTGGCCGCGGTTTGTGCCGTGGCCCTCCTGTCGCGGACCGCGATCGCCATGTCGTGCGCCTGCCTCGCCACCTCCAGCGCGGTGACGGCGTCTCCGCGTTGGAGGTGCAGCTGACTCAGCTCATCCAAGGTGGACATCTCGCCGCGCAGGTTCGACTTGTTCCGGTACGCCGCGAGCACCTTGCTGAGCAGTTCGGAGGCACGCGCCTCCGCACCGAGCTGACGTAGCGCGCTCGCCAGGTTGCCCTGATTGGCCAGCGCCGACGTTTCCCGGCCGGTCGCCTCGTTGATCTTCAGCGCCGCGTTGAGTAGTTCGACGGCGTCCCGCAGCTCGCCCCGGCACAGCCGCAGCACCCCGAGTCCGTTGAGCGCGACCGCCCGCACGTGACCGAGCCGGTCGTCCTCGGTCAGCTCAAGCGCTCGGTGCAGCCACTCCTCCGCGTCGGTGAGCTTGCCCTGCTCCAGATAGTTCCACCCGATCTGATGGGACAGGTACGCCGCGGCCGTCGTCCAGCCGGTACTGACCGCGAGCTGCTCGCCGGCGAGGCAGTCGGACAGCGCCTCGTCGTCCCGGCCAACCGACCACAGCGCCTGGCCACGGCTGATCAACATCGCGGTCCGCGCGACGTCGTCACCGGCTCTGTTGGCCGCGTCCAGGCCTGCCTCCGCCGCAGACAGCCAGCCGTCGACGTGCCGGCGAACCAGGAAGTAGCCGCGGAGCTGGTCGGTGATCCGCCAGGCCAGTGCGCGGGCGGCGGACCCGGCCGCGTGCCGGACAACGGCGAGCAATGCGGGCAGCTCGACGTCCAACCAGGCGAGCGCCTCGGCTTCGGTGCCGAAGAACGTGTCCCGCTCGGCATGCGTCTCGAGCCGGACGAGCTGCGGGTACACCCATTCCATCGCGGCGGTCACCGCGTCGGCGTACCAGGCGTACAGCCGGGAGCGTGCCGGGTCGCCCTCGGCATCGTCGGCGAGCAGCCGGCGGGCGTACAGGCCGAGCAGGTCATGGAACCGGTAGCGGTCCCTCGTGTACTGCATCAGCATGTTCGCCTCGAGCAGATCCTCCAGCACGCGGTCGGCCTCGGCCGCCGGCATCGCCAACAGGATGCTGGTGCCATCGGCGCCGAAGTCGTCACCCGGGTGCGTGCCGCACAACCGGAACGCCCGCTGGGCCACCGTACTCAGATCGGCGTAGCTGAGCTGGAAACTGGTGAGCATGCTCGACTCACCGGTGGACAGTTCGGTGAGTCTGCGGTTGTCGTCCTGCAGTCGGCGAGTCAGGTCGCCGATGGTCCATGCCTGCCGAGTGGCCAGCCTGGCGCTTGCGATGCGCAGCGCCAGCGGCAGCCGTGCGCATGCCTCGGCGAGCGCGGCCGCCGCGTCGGGATCGGCGTCGGTCCGATGCGATCCGGTGGTCGCGGCGATCAGGGTGATCGACTCCTCCGGGCTGAGCGGTTCGAGGTCGACGACGCTCGCGCCGGTAAGGCCAGGCATCCGGCGTCGGCTGGTGACGACCAAGTCGCTGCCGCCCGCTCCGGGCAGCAGGGGCCGGACCTGGCCGGCGTCATGCGCGTTGTCCAGAAGCACCAGCATCCGGCGGTCGGCGAGTTCGCTGCGGAACAACGCGGCCGCCTCGTTCTCGTCGGTCCCGATCTGCCTGCTCGGCACGCCGAGCGCGCGCAGAAACCGGCCGAGCACCCGCATCGGTTCCAGTGCGGTCGCGGTGGCGCCACGCAGGTCAGCGTAGAGCTGACCGTCGGGGTACCTCGCACGCAACCGGTGCGCAGCGGCGAGCGCGAGAGCGGTCTTACCGACTCCCGCGATGCCAGCGATCAACACGATTCGGGACGACGTCGATCCGGACTCCTGGCCCGTCCTGGCGAGCGCGGCCTCGATTCTGGCGATCTCGTCCGCCCTGCCGACGAAGTCCGGCGGCGCGGCGGGCGCCTGCTGGACCGCGGTCCACCCCATCGTCCGTCGAACCTGCCGATCCTGCTGCCGGAGCACCGCGAGCTGGGCGGACCTCAGCCGCTCGCCGGGATCGATACCGAGCTGGTCGGCGAGCGCGGCCCGGATCCGCTCGTACGCCGCAAGTGCCTCCGCCTGCCGACCGCTCGCCGCCAGGGTCAGGATCAGCTCGGCATGCAGCGGCTCGTCCAGCTCGCGACGACCCGCCAGCTCTCGCAGCGGTTTGAACGCCTGTTCCGGCCTGCCGAGATCGCGCGCCAGCGTGGCGAACCGCTGGACCGTGCTGGCGTACTCGGTGGCTATCGCGGTGTAGAGCGGGCTCGACGCCACCCGCTCCGCGTCGATGTCACCGCGCCACAGCGCGACGGCCTGGGCCAGCCGGGTCAACGCCTCCTCCGGCTCGCCGTACGCCGCCCGCGTGGTGAGGTCGCGGAACGTCAGCAGGTCCAGGTGATCGGGGCCGACCGCGAGCCGGTACCCGGTCTGACCGCCGACGAGGACGCTGCCGGTTTGTCCGTCGGTGGTCAGCAGCCGCCGCAACCTGGCGACGTGCGTGTGCAACAGGTTCGCCGTCTTCTGGGCCTCGCTGTGCTGCCACAGAAGTTCGACGAGTTCGTCCTGCCCGACCGCCGCGCCGGCGCCGAGCGCGAGCCGCGCGAGCAGCGTGCGTTGGGTGTCGGAGCCGAGGGATGCCTGGACGTCGCCGTGCCAGACCTCGACCGGACCGAGCACACGGATGCGCAGCGGGCCCCGACGGACCGGACCCGCTTCGGCGAGTCGGGCACGATGGGCTTCGGCGGCGGCGTGAAGTTGCTCGACGTCGCGCCCGTCCAACCCCAGTGCGGTGGCGATTGCTTGGACCGAGTGCCGCTTCGGGCTTCTCGTCCTGCCCTGTTCCAGGTCGCGGATCGCGCCCGCGCTCACGCCCGCCCGGCCGGCGAGTTGCCGTTGCGTCATCCCGGTTCGGCGGCGATAGGCTCTGAGCAGTCCGCCGAAGCTTGTCGCCGTCACTCGTACCTACGCCGAGTGACCAGACCGTTGAGCTGCGATCTTCGGGGCACCAAACGATCCTAATGCCTCGTCTTCGACGGATGATCGTGTAATCCGTCGACTCCCGGCGGTCCTCGGCAGGGCTGTCTCCCGACGCTCGTACCGCGGGAGGTGGTGGCTGTTGGCAGCCGCCCTGACAGGTTCGTCCGGCAGGCGCCCGGCCGAAAGGGCTCGAGACTGCCGGGCGTACTGGTTCCACTGATCACGACTCCGCCGTCTCGGGCGGGCGTGTGTCCGGTACGGGCGGCGTACCCGGCGGTACGGGCGGAGTACGGACAGCGCAGCGCCACCGACGATGGCTACGTTTCGCCAGCCACCAGGAGAACCGGGCGGGCACCGGCGGAACGACAGGGGACGTGATGAGTGCGGCGTTTGCGCGGCGATTGCCGCGTCCGACAGACAACCGGTCTCGAGCAGGAGTGTCGACGGTGATGGGCGCGGCACTCGTGTTGCTCGCTTCGGGCATGCTGTGGCCGATGTCGTCCGCCTCCGCCGATGTCGAGACGAGCGCGGCGACATTGTGCGACGTGGACCTCGAATACGGCGAATCGGGAAGCTGCGTCGAGCGGTTGCAGCGGCGGCTCAACGAGTTGGGCCTCAACTGCGGCAATCAGGTCAGCGTCGACGGCGTGTTCGGCGCGGCGACGCGGATGCGGGTCTTCGCGTTTCAGGGACGCAACCGGCTGACGATGACCGGGGAAGTCGGGTCGGTGACCCGTTCGAAGCTCGCCAACCCGGACCAGCGGTTGAGCGTAGTCTGCGACTCGACCGTGGAGAGCCAGATCCGCGCCGTCTTCCCGGACTCGATCGCGAACAAGGCGGTCAGGGTCGCCCGGTGCGAGTCGGGGCTCAACCCCATCGCCGTCGGTCTGAACACCAACGGAACCAAGGACGTCGGGGTGTTTCAGTTCAACACCGGCGGAACGTTGCAGGAATACCTGCCGGGAGCGACCTCGGCAGTGAAGGTCGACAACGCGTTGAGTTCGGCGGACAACATTCACGCCGCCTATGACCTGTACCGGGCCCGCGGCTGGCAGCCGTGGACGTGCGGCAACGCGTGACCCTGATCCCACGTTGAAAGGAATATTTGCCATGGAAGGGAAAGCTATGAAAAGCAGAATTACGACGTTGGTGACGTCCTTCGCCGTCGCGGTCTCCGGCGCCGTCTTCGTGGCGGCACCTTCGGCGTCTGCCGATGGTCTGAGCAACCCGAGTGGCACGCTCACCGTCTCCTGCCCGGGCGCCGAGGCCTTCATCCAGGTCGACTGGAAGGCCGGCGACAAGGTGACCGTCCGCTGGCGCGTCGAGGACACCGGCACGGCGAGCAACATCTCCCCGGTGCTACGGATCCAGGCCCACGATGCCGACCACGGCGCTGCACCGTTCATCTTTCCCAGCGGTGACCCCTTCTTCGTCCTCCGAGGCGGCAACGGTCATCACGAGGTCGGCCTCAGGTCCGACTGGAACCCCGACAACATTCCCAACATCAACCACCTCAAGGTGAGGGTCCAGAACGGGACGACCGAGCAGGGCACCTCGTGCTTCGAGGAGAGGGAGATCTTCAACTGGACGATGATCGGTCACAAGAACGCCATGGCGAAGCTCGGCGCCCCCTACGTTCTGGGAGGTGAAGGCCCAGGCTATGACTGCTCCGGCCTGGTCTACGCCTCCTACAACCCGATCGGCAACTTCCCCGGCTGGCCGGTCCGCCGCGCGGTCGACATGTGGAACTGGGCCAAGGACCACCAGTCCCCGGGCAAGTTCTATGCCAAGTCGGTCGACTACTCGGACCTGAAGGTCGGTGACCTGATCTTCTACAAGACGACCAGCGAAGCCGTCGGTCACGTTGCCTTCTGGGAGGGGGACGGCCGGATCCTCGACGCGCCCGAACCCGGCACCAAGGTCTCGGTCCGTGACGAAGGCGGCCTCCGCAACGTCCGCGTCGCGGCCTTCCGCATCCTCGGAGTCTCGACCGTCGCCAACGGATGACATCCACTCCTGGGTGTCCAGGACCCGACCGGGGCACCCAGGAGACCGTCACCCCGCGACGGCCACCGATCCCAGCACAGACCACCCGGAATGTCGGCTCCGGCGTGCGCCAACCGGCTACATCCGCAGCCACGGCGTCGGCATCACCAGCTTCACGACCCAGGCATCGTCGGCACCAGGCTCCGGACGGGTCCGTCCGAGTACGGCTGGTCTCGGACGGACCCACGGGGGCCTTCCGCTACTGGCCGTACGCCTTCGCGGTCCAGCCGAGCGAGCCGAGGGAACCGCCCTTGATGTCCGTGCCGACTCCGTCCGTCTTGTTGGCGTCGAAGTGCACGGAGGCCCTGCCGTCGGCGGTGATCCCGAGCAACGGCCGGCCGTTGGGGTGGGCGTCACAGTAGCCCGTGCTGAGGCTGGTGAAGGGTGCCCAGCCACTCGTCCGCAACACCTTCGAGGTGATCGTCGTCGGGGTGGCCCGGTTGATCCGCCACTCCTTGAGTTCCCCGTTGGTCTTGGTACCGATCAGCACGTCCACGGCGGCGCTGCCCGTACCGCCGCTGCGTTCGTAGGTCAGGGTGTTGACCGTGTCCCAGCCGGTGCTGGCCAGCTGTACCGGTGGCAAGAGAGTGTGCACGCCGTCCACGTAGATTTCCTCGTAGCGGTAGAGCGAACTGCCCGCCACGCGGTAGAGGTACGGCGACGCCGATGCGAGGATGCGGGTATTGGCGAACCCGATGGCGAAGTGGCTGGAGCTCGACGACATGATACGCCAGTTGCCGTCGATCAAGTGGCCCTCACGCCTCAACTTGTAGAGCCGACCGTCGGTCGGATGGGCGGCGTACTCGGTGCTGCGGAAGATGGTGTCGTCACCGGAGGCGCCGATCTGTTGGTGCGCGGTCGGCACCCAGTTCAGAGTGTCGTTGGCGTAGGCGTTGGTGCTGGTCTCGCCGCCGGAGTAGACGTAGGTGAGACGCTGTCCGTCGGAGCGGTACGCCGCTGTGGAGACACGGCAGTCCGAGGGAACGTCGCTGAGCGCCGCGCTCGCCGGCCGGGCGGGCACGACGACTCCGGTCACGGCGAGGCCGGTCGCGACAGCGGTCAGCGTCCTCGCTGCGGCGACGATGGATTTGTGCATGGGGAGAGTTCCTCCAGGTAGGGCAGGTTCGGAACAGCCAGGTTCGCGCCGTCGGACGTTTCGTCCGCCGCGAACCACTGATCATGATGTTGAACCGGACTCTTCGTCGCGCGTACCAGGGAATGGGGGTGCTCTTTCAGGGGGCGGTACGGACGGTAGAACCGTACGGTGCGCCCCGCACAATCGCCGCACAAGCGGCGTACAGCTCACCCGCCCGCTCCCGTCATCCAGGTGCGGCGCACCTGGTGACAGGTAGCGGCGCTCAACTGTGAGGTGCCTGTGCGTTTCGACCTCCTCGGCCCGCTCCGTGTGTACCGTGAAGGCCAGCCAGTTCGGCTGGGCTCGGTGAAGCAACGTCTCCTGTTGGCCACCTTGCTGCTGCGACCGAACGAGGTCGTCGGCACCAACGAGTTGGCCGCGATGCTGTGGGGCGACGAACAGCCGGCGTCGGCCGGGGCGAACCTGCGCACCTACGTACGCGGGCTGCGGCAGTCGCTGGGCGGAGGGACGCCCTGGGAGGGGATCACCACTGCCGCCGGCGGCTACCTGCTGCGGGTGGGTTCGGGCGAGCGGGATCTGGACCTGTTCGACGCCGCGGCGGCGCGGGGCCGCGACGCTCTCGCCGCAACGGATGCGGGCCGGGCCGAGGCCGAACTCTCCGCCGCGGTGGGCCTCTGGCGCGGGGACGCGCTGTCCGACCTGCCGCTGCGTCCGGCGCTGGCCCGACGCGTGGCGCAGTTGGAGGAGCGCCGGCTGCTCGCCGAGGAGGACTACGCCGAGGCGCTGCTGGCGCTCGACTCGCCGGCCGACGTGGTGCGCCGGCTGCGTACCCTGCTCGACCGGAACCCCCTGCGGCAGCGGGCGTGGGGGCAGCTGATGGTGGGCCTGTACCGCAGCGGAGACGTGGCCGGCGCACTGGATGCCTTCCGGCAGGCTCGGCAGGTGCTGGCCGAGGAGACCGGCCTCGATCCGGCGCCGGAACTCACCGGGTTGTACGACGACATCCTGCATCACCGCCCAGGGCTGGCGGCGCACCCGCCACCGGCGCCGGACGGGCCGGTGCCGGGCACGGTACCGGGGCCACTCGTCCAACGCCCCATGCAGCTGCCGCGTGCGGTGCCGGAGTTCGTCGGCCGCAGAGCCGAACTGGCCAGCCTCGACGCGCTCCTCGACGGCGGGGCGCGGGGGCCGACGACCGTGGTCATCTCCGCGGTGTCCGGCATGGCCGGGGTCGGCAAGACCGCTCTGGCACTGCACTGGGCACACCGGGCGGCCGCCCGCTTTCCCGACGGACAGCTCTATGTCAACCTCCGCGGATACGACGAAGCCGGCGTGGTGTCCCCACCCGACGCCCTGTCCGGCTTCCTCGAAGCGCTCGGCGTATCCCACGCCCGGATACCCTCCGACACCGAGGCCCGGACGGGCCTCTACCGCAGCTTGCTGGCCTCTCGTCGGATGCTCGTGGTGCTCGACAACGCCCGCGACTCCGCGCAGGTTCGCGCCCTGCTGCCCGGCGCCGGCCGCTGCATGGTCGTGGTCACCAGCCGGGACCGGCTCGACGGCCTGATCGCGGCCGAGTGCGCCGCGCCGTTGACGCTGGGTCTGCTCACCGCTGAGGAGTCGACGAGCCTGCTCGCCAGCCGGATCGGCGTCAGCCGCCTCGCCTCCGAGCCGGCCGCGGTGGCCGACATCGTCGAGGCCGCTGGCCGGCTCCCGCTGGCATTGTCGATAGTGGCGGCACGGGTCGCCACCCATCCCACGTTTCCGCTCGGCGCCATCGCGGCCGAACTGCATTCAGCCGAGGCGAGGCTGGACGCGTTGGCCGACGGCGATGTCCGCCGCGTCTTCTCCTGGTCGTACCTGGCCCTGGGGCAGGATGCGGCCCGGCTGTTCACCCTGCTGGGGCTGCATCCGGGCCCGGACCTGACCGCCGCCGCGGCCGCGGCGCTCGCCGGCGTGTCGACTGCGGCCGTCACGCCGCGACTGCGGGACTTGACCCGGCTCCATCTGCTGGCCGAGCACACGCCCGGCCGGTACGCCTTCCACGATCTTCTGCGCGCCTATGCGGCCGAGTTCGTGGAGTCGTCGGAGCGCGCCGACGAACGCGCTGCCGCCCGAAGGCGGCTGTACGACCACTACCTGCACGCCGCCTATCCGGCGGCCCTGCTGCTCCAGCCGCAATGGGCTCCAATCGAGCCGGTGCCACCGCTGTCCGTACCCGCCAGTCGGCCGGTGACCGATCACGACGGCGCGCTCGCCTGGTTCACGGCGGAGCACCGGGTGCTGAGCCGGGTGGTCCAGCAGGCCGCCGAGAACGGCTTCGAAGCGTACGCCTGGCAGATCGCCTGGTCATTGAACACTTTCCTGGCCCCGCGCGGCCTGTGGCAGGACCAGCTCGCCACCCAACGGGTCGCGCTGGCCGCCGCAGAGAAGATCGACGACCTCGCCGGCCAGGCCGCCGCCAACCGGCTGCTCGCCCGCGCACTGACCCGACTCGGCGACCACGACGCCGCCGAGTACCGACTGGAGCGCGCACTCGAGCTACACGAACGCCTCGGCGATCCGACTGGCCAGGCCCAGACGCTGCACAACTACTGCGAACTCTGCTACCTGGACGGCCGGCTCGACGAAGCGCTCGCCCACGGTCGCGAGGCGCTTCGGCTCTACCGGTCGGCCGGTAACCGCTCGGGGGAAGCCCGGACGCTCAACGCGATCGGTTGGCTGCTGGCCACCACCGGCGACTATGTCCAGGCCATCGAAAGCTGCACGGAAGCACTCGCCCAGCAACGACGGAGCGACGACCGCAACGGCCAGGCCGCAACGCTGGACAGCCTCGGCTTCGCCTACGACCGCCTCGGCGACCGCGACCGCGCGGCCGACTGCTTCGAGCAGGCGATCCAACTCTTTCGCGAATCCGTCGACCGGTATCACGAGGCGGAAACGCTCATCCGGCTCGGGGACACCCGGGAAGGAATGGGCGACCGGACCGCTGCCGCTGCCGCCTGGCGCCAGGCCGTGCGGATCTACGAGGATTCGGGCGACCCCGGGGCCGAGGAGGCCCGCCGCCGCCTCGAACGCTACGGATTGGAAGGTTAGCGGTTCGAGTCCCCCAAGCGAAAAAAATCATGGTGGTGACGTCGTCACCACCGGTGGCGAACGGATCCGGGCGCCGGCGGCCGCGCGCCGGACTGGGGATCCGTGCTGGGAGCCGTCAGCCCGCGCCCTTCCGACCCGCGGCGATCGTCGTCTCCGCCGGCCAACCGCTCGCCGTCGGCGCCGGCCGTTAGAGTGGTCAGCACCGACGGGGAGGAATCGATGCAGCAGATCCTGGTCCAGGTCACCGCCGACGACGCGACCGACCCACGGCGGCTGGAGCGGCTCACCACCCAGCTGGCACAGGATCTGCGTGCCATCCGGGAGATCTCGGTCCGCCCCGCGGTCGCACCGCCGCAGCAGGGAGCCAAGTCGGCGACCATCAGCCAGGTCGGCAGCCTCGTGCTGTCGGGGCTGCTCTCCGCGGCCGGGCTGAACGCCCTGCGCGACATCATCGTGGCGTACCTCCAGCGCCGCAGCGCCCGCTCGATCACCCTCCGGGTGGGCGAGCGCGAAGTGACCCTGACCGGCGGGGTCGGCGCCGAGGAACTCGCCGCCGTCTCGAAGCAACTCCAGGCGTTGCTGTCCGAGCCGGAGGGACCGGAAGGCAGCGCGTGAGCCGGCGGCTGGCGCTTGTCGTCGCCAACGACAACTATCAGGACGCCGGACTCACCTCGCTGTTCGCGCCCCGCAACGACGCGCAGAGCCTGCGTGAGCTGCTGCGCGATCCGGAGATCGGCAACTTCGAACCGGCCGACATTCTGATCAACGAATCCAAGTCGGAGATCGAACGCGCCATCGAACGGATGTTCCGCGCCGCCCGCCCCACCGACCTGGTCACGCTGTACTTCTCCGGGCACGGGGTACGCAGCCTGGGCGGCCGGTTGCACCTCGCCGTCGCCAACACCGACCTGTCACTGATCTCGGCGACCTCGATCTCGGCCTCGTTCATCAAGGAACTCGTCGACGAGTCGGACGCCGCCAGCACCATCATCCTGCTCGACTGCTGTTACAGCGGCGCGTTCGGCGACAGCGGGGTGAAGGCCGACCCGAGCATCGACGTCGGCCAGGAACTGCGGGCCGGACGCGGCACCTATGTGCTCACCGCCTCGACCTCCGTGGAGAGCGCCGAGGACGGCGAGCGGACCGTACCGGGGAGCCCGCCCAGCCTCTCCGCGTTCACCGAGGCCGTGGTGCGCGGCCTCGCCACCGGCGCGGCGGACATCCGCGGCGTCGGCCGGATCAGCCCGAACGACCTCTGGGAGTACGTACGCCAGGAGGTGCCGCGCCGCACGACCCGGCAGACCCCCACCCAGTACGGGTACGTCGAGGACGAGGTGCACCTCGCGAACGTCCGACGGTCCCGCTTCGGCCTCACCACGGGTTCCAGTCACCGGGTACACCTCGGCGACCTGCTCGGCGCGCTCACCCAGACGGCCGAGCACGGGCTGCGCGCCGAGGAGTGGAACGGCACCGGGCACCTGGTGGTGCCGATCGGACAGGCGTTCCGGGGTGCGGATCGCGCCGAAACCGTCTCGCTGGAACTGGCACACAACGACGGGCACGTGCTCGTCGTCGGCCGGATCGGCTTCGGCAAGAGCACGCTGCTGCGTACCCTGGTCGGCGCCCTCGCCCTGACCGCCTCTCCGTCTGAGGTCCGGTTCTACTTCCTGGAGTCCGGCGGCAACAAGCTCGGCTCGCTACGGCGACTGCCGCACGTCGCGAAGATCGCCCGGGACGACCAGGAGGCGATGACCCGCGAGCTGTTGCAGGAAATCGCCGCTGTCATCACCTACCGCAAGCGGCTCTACAGCGAACGTTTCATCGATTCCGCACAGCGGTTCCGGGCGGTACGGCAGGATCTGCCCGGCCATCCGCACCCGGACATCTTCCTGTTCATCGACCGGTGGTCGGATTTCGCGCCACACAGTCAGCAACTCCACCGCCTGGCCAGCGTCGGCCTCGACTACGGTGTCCACCTGGTGGTCGCCACCCGGAGCTGGCGCGACATCCCGGACGAGTTGCAGGAGCTGATCCACTGTCAGATCGAGTTCAACCTGGGCCACGCCGACAAGTCGCGGGTCAATCCACGACTGGCCGCGCAGGTGGCCAGTGACCATCCGGGTTGGGCGGTACGCCGCGAGGGCCGGTTCCGGGTCGCGCTCCCCCGTCTCGACACCGCCATCGGCACGCCGGTCGACCTGCTCGCCAGCGACACGTTCGACGGCGCGCTGGAACTGGTCGAGCGGGTGGTGACCGCCTGGTCGCGTACCGGGAACAGTGCGGTCGACGCCCGGACCCCCTCGGTACGCGCCATCGCCGCCACGTCGTCCGTACTGGAGCTGTTGGGCGTGCCGGCGCTGAACGTGGACGAGGTGCGGTCGCTGCGGGCGGACCGCTCGCGGGCGAGCCGGCTGGTCGTCCCGGTGGGGGTGGCCAGCGACGGCCGGACGATCGAGCTGGACCTCAAGGAGTCGGCGCAGGAGGGCATGGGTCCACACGGTCTGCTGATCGGCGCCACCGGGTCCGGCAAGTCGGAGCTGCTGCGTACCCTCGTCACCGCCCTCGCCCTGACCCACGACTCGACAACGCTCAACTTCGTCCTCGTCGACTTCAAGGGCGGGGCGACGTTCACCCCACTTGCCAGGTTGCCGCACATCGCCGCGATGATCACCAATGTGGCCCATGACCTGCCGCTGGTGGACCGGCTGGTCGACGTCGTCAAGGGCGAGTTCGTCCGCCGGCAGGAACTGCTCCGCAAGGCCGGCAACCTTCCCAACCAGCGTGACTACGAGCGGGCGCGTGTCGAGGGCGTCGCGGTTCCGCCGCTGCCGTCACTGCTGATCATCTGTGACGAGTTCTCGGACCTGCTCTCCGCCCGGCCCGACACCATCGACCTGTTCGTCCAGATCGGACGGCTGGGCCGCACACTCGGGGTGCACCTGTTGCTCGCCTCGCAACGCCTGGAGGAGGGCCGGCTGCGTGGGCTGGACACCCACCTGTCGTACCGGATCGGCCTGCGCACGTTCTCCGCGTTGGAGTCCCGTGCGGTGCTCGGCGTACCGGACGCGTACGAGCTGCCACGCTCGCCCGGCCACGGTTACCTGAGGGTGGGCAGCGAGCCACCCCTCCGGCTGCTCGCGGCGACCTCGTTCGAGGAGTCACCGTCCGCCGAGCCCGGCGAGACCGTGTCGCTCGCGGAGGCGGCGAGCGCGCTGCTGGCGAGGGTCGACCCGCCGGCCCAACAGGTGTGGCTGCCACCGCTGTCCGTGGCACCGACCCTCGACGAACTGCTCGGCCCGGTGGCCGCGACGCCCGCGCGTGGGTTGACCTGTGGCAACCCCGAACTGCACGGCGCGCTCAAGGTGCCGGTGGCGTTGGTCGACAAACCGTTCGAGCACGGCCGCGACGTCCTCTGGTTGGCGCTCGACGGCGCCGCCGGGCACGTCGCCGTCGCCGGCGGTCCGCAGAGCGGCAAGTCCTCCCTGCTGCGCACGCTCATCTGCGGACTCGCGCTCACCCACACTCCCGCCGAGGTCCAGGTCTACTGTCTCGACTTCGGCGGCGGCGGGCTGGCCGCGCTGCGCGAGCTGCCACACGTCGGCGGCGTCGCCGGACGCCGCGAGAGCGGTGCGGTGCACCGCACCGTCGGCGAGATCTCCACCCTGCTCGCCGACCGCGAACGCCGCTTCGCCGAACTCGGCGTCGAATCGATCAGCGCGTACCGTCGGCGACGGGCCGTCGAGGGCAGCGGCGCCGACCCGTTCGGCGACGTGTTCCTCGTCGTCGACGGCTGGTCCACCCTGCGCGACGAGTTCGAGGATCTCGAGGCGACGATCACCGACATCGCCGCCCAGGGGCTCTCCTACGGGGTGCACGTGGTCGCCGCCGTATCCCGTTGGACGGAGCTCCGCTCCGCGATCCGTGAGCTGTTCGGCTCCCAGCTCGAACTTCGGCTCAGTGACCCGAGCGACTCGGCCATCTCCCGGCGCGCCGCCGTCAACGTGCCGACCAAGATCCCTGGCCGGGGCCTGACCGCCGGCAGCCTGCAGTTCCTCGCCGCCCTGCCCGCACTGTCCAGCCACGGCGGCGAGACCGGCGACCTGGTCAAGGCCGTCACCAACGCCTGGACCGGCGCCCCCGCACCCCGGGTACGTCTCCTCCCGCTGGTTCTCCCCTACACCGACCTCGATCTCGCCGGCACCGGACTACGGCTGCCCATCGGAATCGCCGAGGCCGATCTGCGTCCGGTCTCCGTCGACTTCGCCAGTGAGCCGCACTTCCTCCTCTTCGGTGACATCGAGAGCGGAAAGTCGGGGTTCCTGCGGGCGCTCGCCACCACCATCGTCGCCCGGTTCACTCCCGAACAGGCCCGGGTGATCCTGGTCGACTACCGCCGCAGCCTGCTCGGCGTCATCTCGACCGAACACCTTCTCGGGTACCCCACCTCGGCGGCGGCGACGGCGGAGATCATCGAGTCGGTCGCCGAGGAGGTACAGCAGCGGCTCCCCGGCCCCGACGTCACCCCGCAACAGCTCCGGGACCGATCCTGGTGGACCGGACCCGAACTCTTCGTACTGGTCGACGACTACGACCTGGTAGCCACCACCGCCAGCAACCCGATCCTCCCGCTGCTCGACTACCTGCCGCAGGCCCGTGACGTCGGCCTGCACCTGGTGCTCGCCCGACGCTCCGGTGGCGCCTCCCGGGCCCTCTACGAGCCGGTCATCCAACGGCTGCGCGAACTCTCCTCACCCGGACTCGTCCTGTCCGGCGACCGGACCGAGGGCGCGCTCGTCGGCGACGTACGACCGGCGCCGATGCCGCCCGGACGCGGACGGCTCGTCACCCGACGGGAGGGCGTACGGCTGATACAGCTCGCGCACCTTCCGCCTGCCGACTGAATATGTGAGTCCCGGCAGTCGTCGCAGGAAGGGCTGGCCGCCGAAGCCGGAGCCAACCCGGACAGGCCCCTAGGCGTTTGTGACGACACCTGACACTTGACGGCATGAGGCAAGATCGGAAAACATTGTTGAATGCCGATACTCGGAGGCACCCTCAGTAAGGTCGTCGCCGTCGCGGGGGTGCTCGCCGCCACCGCGGCGGCCGCTCCGGCGTCGGCCGCGCTGCCGGAGTACACCACCGCCGAGGCAGGCAACCCGATCGTGGCCGGGTGGTACGCCGATCCCGACGTGGCGATCTACAACAACCGCTTCTACGTGTTCCCGACCGCTTCCCGCCCGTACGCCGAACAGACCTATCTCGACGCCTTCTCCTCGACCGACCTGGTCTCCTGGACCAAGCACCCGAACGTCCTCACCACCGCGAACGTGAGCTGGGCGCGGTACGCCGTCTGGGCACCCGCCCCGATCGCCCGCAACGGCAGGTACTACCTGTACTTCGCGGCCAACGACATCCAGAGCAACAGCGAACTCGGCGGTATCGGGGTGGCGGTGGCCAGCCGGCCGGAGGGGCCGTACACCGACGCGATCGGGCGGCCGTTGATCGCGCAGTTCGTCAACGGCGCCCAGCCGATCGACCAGGACGTCTTCGTCGACGACGACGGGCAGGCGTACATCTACTACGGCGGATGGGGGCACGCCAACGTCGCCAAGTTGAACGCCGACATGACGAGCCTGGGCACGTTCGCCGACGGCACGACGTACAAGGAGATCACCCCGAGCGGGTACGTCGAGGGCTCGCAGATGTTCAAGCGGAACGGCAGGTACTACCTGATGTGGTCGGAGGGCGGCTGGACCGGCCCCGACTACTCCGTGGCGTACGCCATGGCCGACTCACCCACCGGCCCCTTCACCCGCCTCGACAAGGTGCTGGCCCAGGACCCCGCGGTGGCGCGCGGCGCCGGGCACAATTCGGTGCTGAACATCCCGGGCACCGACACCTGGTACATCTTCTACCACCGCAGGCCGCTCTCGGAGACCGACGGCAACGCGCGACAGGTCGCGTACGACCGGATGAACTTCAACGCCGACGGCACGATCCAGCGGGTGAAGATGCTCGTGCAGGACAACTTCGCCGACGGCAACGCGCTCGGCTGGAGGCCGTACGGCGGGGCCTGGTCGGTCAGCGGCGGCCAGTACCGGACGACCGCCTCCTACGGCGGCAAGGCACTGCTCGACGACAACCACGTGAACGCGACCTACGACCTCGACGTCACGGTCACGTCGGGCACCGGCGACGCCGGACTGGTGTTCCGGGCCTCCCACGTGGGGACCGGAACCGACGCCTACCGCGGCTACTACGCCGGCATCACGCCGGCCGGCCGCGTGATCCTCGGCCGGGCCGACAACAACTGGACGCTGCTCGGCTCGGCGCCGCTACCGGTCGTCGTCGGCCAGCGATACCACCTGCGCGTGGTGGCCGGCACCTCGTCGATCAGGGTGTACGTCGGTGACCTGACCGCCCCCAGGATCTCGGTCACCGATGCCACCTACCCGTCCGGCAGGTCGGGCGTTCGCGTCTACAACGCGGCCGCCGCCTTCGACAACGTAGCCATCAGCAATCAGTAGGTGCCGGCCGGGAGCGGGCTGAGTCGGACGCTCTGGTACGAGCATCCGGACGTCCACGAGGGCGTGAACAACCGATGGCACCAGCGAGGTCCTGGAGCGTGACGCTGACCGGAACCCGCATCTGCCACATCCTCGGCGGGTAGGTGCGGGACCGGCGGTCACCTCCCTAAGGTGATCCCATGCCTGCCACCGTGAGTTCCGCAAAGACCCGAGCCGCACTTCGCACCTCGGCGCACATCTCGCTGCAGATGTTGCTGGTCTTGCTGATGACGTGGGTGGCACTGTGGCTGCTTGGCCGGGCATGGTCGGTGGTCTGGCCGCTGGTGGTCGCCCTGCTCCTCACGACGTTGACCTGGCCCATGGCCCGCTTCCTACGACGGCACGGATGGCGTCCCGCCCTGGCCGCGTCGGCCGTGACCGTCCTGTTCCTTCTCATCGCCGCGGGCACCGTGGTGCTGATCGCGGTGCCGGTGGCCGCACAGTCCGGCGAACTGGTCACCGGCGTGACCGAAGGTATCCAGCAGATGCGGGAGTGGGCCGCCGGCCCGCCGCTGAACATCGGTGACGACCAGGTCACCCAGGCCTTCGACTCCGCGATCGCCCGCATCCAGGACAGCGTCGGCAGCATCATCACCGCCACCCTGTCCGGGGTGGGAACCCTGGTCAGCGGAGTGGTCACCACCGTCCTGGCGTTGTTTCTCATGTTCTTCTTCCTCAAGGACGGTCCGAGGTTCCTGCCGTGGCTGTCCCGGCAACTGCCCGGCCGACTCGCTGTCGACGTACCGGTGGTTGCCGAGCGTAGTTGGGCCGCACTCAGCGCGTTCGTACGGTCCCAGGCGTTCGTCGGCCTGCTGGACGCGGTCTTCATCGGCCTCGGCCTGTGGATCGTCGGCGTGCCGCTGGTGCTGCCACTGGCGGTGCTGACCTTCGTATCGGCGTTCGTGCCGATCGTGGGCGCCCTCTTCGCCGGTTTCGTCGCGGTGCTCATCACACTGGTGTCGAACGGCCCGACGGATGCGCTGATCGTGCTGGCCATCATCGTCGCGGTCCAACAGCTCGAGGGAAACGTGTTCCAGCCCATCGTGCAGAGCCGCGGCCTCGGCCTGCACGCGGCGGTTGTCCTACTGGCGGTGACACTGGGCGGCAGCCTGGCCGGCATCGTGGGAAGCCTGCTCGCCGTCCCGGTCGCCGCACTCGTCGCGGTGATGTGGAACTACGTGCGGGAGCAGCTCACCGATCCGCCCCGGGAGCCGGACATCGACCAAGCTGAGGCGCCGGCTGCGAACAGCGGGGACGAGAAGGAGGTGTGACGCGTCGGACCGGGCGGGATCGCGGTGCCTGGTGGCGGCGGTGTTCTTCCTCGCCGGAGCGGGCTTTGCCACGGGCGCGGTGCTGCCGGTGGACGGCGGTCTCACGATCGCCTCCCCCGCCGCCTTCCTCCGGCCCGAACTGCGGGCCAGATGGCTGGCCCCCGGGCGGGGCGACGCCGGGCTGACACCGCACCGACGCCGGCACCGCTCCCCGGCCGCCTCCGCCCTGCCAGAGACGACGGGTGGGAAACCTGGTGGGCACCGGCCCCGACGACTGGACGCCGTGCTCAGCCCCCGGCCAGCTCAGTCGCCGCCGTCGCTGGTGACCTTGACGGCGGCACCGAGGGTCGGTGCCGCCGTCCTGGCGAGTTCGCCGGCACGGTCCAGATCCGCGCTGTCCGCCACAACGATGCTCACCGCCGATCCTGTCGCACGATCACGTCGCAGAGTCGCGCCGACGACGCGGTACCGAGCGACCACCGCGTCGTACGCGGCGATCGCCTCGGCGGGGAAACCGTCGTTGAAGTCGGTCTCGACGCGGAGCGAGGGCCGCACGCCGCGCTCGGTGCTGACCTCCAGCGAGGTCACTCTCGAGAGTGGCTGGTGCTGGTCGCCGTCTGCCATCATGTCCTTGAACACCGCCATCGCGGCAGCCTGGTTGACCGCGGTGACCTTGATCTCCCAGCGGTCGGTCTTATCTTTCCAGGGCGCATCCTTGATGTCGCCGTTCACCACCCGGTCGTCGTCCGTCAGTGAGTGCCACAGCGCCAGTACCCTGCCGGCCCGGGTCTTGTCCGCGACAACGGTGAAGGTGATGCCGTCCGCCGTGATCCGGCCGGTGGTGTTGTCGTGACCGGCGACGTACTCCCTCAGCTTGTTCGCCAGCTCGGTCACGCGGTCGGCCGGGGTGCCGTCCCTGAGGATCAGCACGCCGCTCGCCGTTCCGAGGAAGGGCAGCGTGTTGTTGTCGGTGGTGTCGATTTCGACGACGTCCGGGGTGCCGGCCCAGTCTTCCTCGAAATCCGCGGCGAGTGCCGAGCCCTTGTCGATGGCGCAGCCCGTCAACGAGGTCAGGGCCAGTACGAACGCGATGATCGGTAATGACCACCGCAGGCCGTTTCTTCCCAACGTCGTCTCCTTCAAGGGGCGTAACAGGCCGGGACCGATCAGGCCCGAACCTGGGCTGTAGAGGTGGCGACCATCCGAAGCCTGCGGCGCTGTCCGTCGGCGGTAAGCAGGCTAACCTCCTTGATCAATGCGTGGGCGCACTGGGCCTCGCGGTGTGCCGCCGAGTGGGCCCTCGCCCGGTCACGCTCCGGAGCTGACGCACTGGGTCGCCGCCTAGGTCGACCTCGGGGTGCAACCATGTCGACGACACGGCGGGAGGGTGCTGCGACACTCCACGGAACAGGCCGGCCGGTGATCCGACCGGAGTTCGCCGAGGAGGCCGACGGCCGGGCCGGAGGGCGGAACCCGACCGTGGTCGACCGCGTCCGACGGGTCATGGCGATCGGCCGGACGGCGACCCGGATCGGGGTGGTGGTTGCCTTTGCCGGGGCCCTCCGAACGAGGTGACCGTCCACCTCGTGGCGTTCACGACCTGATCGTGTCTGCCCGCCGATCAAGGGCCCAACGACGCTCCTCCGCACTTCAGGCTTGGGATGTCAGCCCTTGTTACGATCTTGGCCGTGCATCCCGAACCCACACCACCGGGCCGGATCCAGCCCACCCACGGGTGGCCAGCCGACCAGCGATTCGCCGGAAAGACTCCCGCCGGGTCCGGTTCGCAGGGATTCGGCCCGGCCGGGGCGCCGCCGACCGGTTCCGCCCCGTGGGCGGGAGCCTGGACGGCGGGCAAGTCGGTCAGAAGGACGGCGCTGGTGGTGCTGCTCGGCCTGGCTTTCATCGGGCTGAACACCGCCATCGCGTACGCCACGGTCGGGTCGAAGGCCATTTCGATCGTGACGGGCCTCGCCTTCTGCCTGGTCTTCATGGTCGTCGTACGTGTGCTACACCGGGCGATGTGGCTGTCCTTACTCTCGTTCCTTCCCGCCCTGTTCGTACTCGTGGGATCGGTGGGACTCGCCCCCGACCTGGCACTTGAGAAGCGCGGCGTCCGCCAGGAGGTAACCATCGTCGACGCCGAGGTCGCCGGTAAGCGGCACACGTTCACGCTCCGGGGCGACGATGGTCCGCTCGACGAGCCACTGACCTATCAGGGCAGCAACCCCGGCTACCAGATCGGCGACACCCTAACCGTACTCATCGACCCGGACGGGGTGATCGCGCTCGAGGAGGCCGGTCGGGTCGACTCCAGCGGCACCCTGGGGTCGCTGGTCCTCGGTGGCATCGGCTGGACTTCCATCGCGCTGCTCGCGGGATGGCGTGGGCACGTCCGCCGTCGGGAAGGCCGGTTCGACAACCTGGTGATATAGCGTCCTGATCCCGCACGAGCGCATGAGCCGCTCCGCGCGTTCCGGAAAGGGCGAACCAATTGCCAGGAAGGAGCACCGCGATTCTGGAGCGCTCATTCCCGAGGATGACGGTCCCGGGACCGATGTGATAACCGCCGGGCCGCGTCAGGGTGGCGGGCATGATCGAGGTACGCAAGCTGACGAAACGCTACGGGTCGAAGCTGGCCGTCGACGGCTTGTCCTTTGAGGTGGCGCCGGGACGGGTCACCGGGTTTCTCGGTCCGAACGGCGCCGGCAAGTCCACCACGATGTGCGCGCTGCTCGGCCTGGTTCGGCCCACTTCCGGTGACGCGCTCATCAACGGGCGGCGGTACGCCGAACTGCGCGATCCACTCCGGCAGGTCGGCGCCCTGCTCGAGGCCAAAGCGCTGCATCCGGGGCGTACGGCGTACGACCACCTGCTCGGGCTTGCCGTGAGCAACCGGATTCCGAGGACCCGGATCACCGAGGTACTGGGCATGGTCGGCCTGGAGAGTGTGGCGGACACGAGGGCCGGCGGATTCTCGCTCGGCATGACGCAGCGGCTCGGCGTCGCCGCCGCGTTGCTCGGCGATGCACCGGTGCTGTTGTTCGACGAACCGGTCAACGGCCTCGATCCGGAGGGCATCCTCTGGATCCGCAACCTCATGAAGCGGTTGGCGGCGGAGGGCCGGTCCGTCCTCGTCTCCAGCCACCTGATGAGCGAGATGGCGCTGACCGCCGACCACCTCGTCGTCGTCGGCGCCGGTCGCCTGCTGGCGGACACCTCCATCGAGGCGTTCATCGCGAGCAACTCCCGCTCGTTCATCAGAATCCGTACGCCCGAGCCGCAGCGGCTGCGGGAGGTGCTCCGCAGCGCCGGCATCCAGGCCGGAACCGGCTCCGAGGGCGTACTGGAGATCGCCGGGGCCTCGGTGGAACGGGTCGGTGAGCTGGTCGCCGCCAGCCGGGTGACGGTGCACGAGGTCAGCCTGCGAACGGCATCGCTGGAGGAGGCGTTCATGAGGCTCACCTCGGACGCGGTGCAGTACCGGGGCGACGCGCGGACCACGCGCGCGACAGGAGGGGGAAGGTGACCATGGCCGCCATCGGATCAGCCATCGCCTTCGAATGGATCAAGGCCCGCACCGTGCGGTCGACGACGTGGTCACTGATCCTGTGCTTCGCGACCAGTGTCGGCATCGCCCTGCTGTTCGGCTCGGTCCTGCGCGGCGCGTACGACAACATGAGCCCGGAGGGCAAGGCGGGCTTCGACCCGGTCGGATCCGGCTTCAACGGCCTGCGCCTCGGCATGATCGCTCTAGTCATGTTCGGGGTGATGCTGGCCGCGAGCGAGTACACCACCGGTACGGTCCGGTCGTCGTTGGCGGCGGTGCCGCGCCGGGGGCTGCTCTACGGCGCGAAGATCATCATCACCGTGCTGATCGCGTTCCCCTTCTCCGCCATCGTCGTCCTCGCCACGTTCTTCACCGCCCAAACCGCCATCGGTAGTGCGCACAACGCCGCCATCACCGACGACGGGGTGATCCGGTCGGTGGTCGGTGCAGTCTTCTACATGACGTTGCTGTGCACCTTCGCGGTCGGGCTCGCGACCATGCTGCGTAGTCCCGCGCTCACCCTGGGCATCCTGGTCCCACTCTTCTTCATGGTGTCCGAGATCCTGAACAATCTCCCGGGAGTGAAGACCGTGGCTCAGTTCCTGCCGGACTTCGCGGGTGGGCTCGTCCTCCGCCGGCAGCCTCCGGACGACACCATCCTCGACGCCTGGAGCGGAATGGGTGTACTGCTGCTCTGGACCGTCGCGACCGTGCTCGGCGGTTACCTGACCATGCGACGTCGGGACGCCTGACGGCGCCGCGGTGATCTCCGAACGGGGTGTGACGATGGACCGGTCGACAGTGTGGACAGCCGGCCCGGCAGGGTCGAGCCCGGTCCGTCCGGTGGACGTACCAGGCTCCGGCTGGGCAGGTCGAGCGGGTGCCCGTTATCTGTTCACCCTGGACGCTCTGGTCGCGATCGGGTACGTGACCGTACTCCTGCTCCTGCGGCACACGCAGTCCGTGGAGCCGGCGGCCACCGGTGTGCCCGGTCCGGCCGTGGACCTGATGATCGTCACGACCGGCCTGCCGCTCGCCGTGCGCCGCCGGTGGCCCCTGCCGGTCCTCGTCGTCGTCCTGGTGATGTCTCTGCTGGCGGTGCCGCTGAACGTGCTGAATGATCCGTTCCTGGCCCCGGCCTACGCCCTGTACCCGGTCTCCCTGGCCATGCCTCGGCGGTTGTGGGTGCCGGTGGTCGTGGCGGTGGCGCTCGCGGTCGCCGGTCTGGTGTCGACCACCCCGGCCACAGGTCAGTCGCACTGGTGGCTGGGCGGCCCCGGGCTGATCGTCGTCGGCTGGCTGCTCATCGGGGCGTCGTGGACGCTCGGCAACGCCGCCCGGCAGCAGCGCGACCACGCGGCGCGGGTGGCCGAGCAGCGCGCCCAGCAGGCGGTGACCAGGGAGCGGTTGCGCATCGCGCGCGAGTTGCACGACGTGGTGGCGCACAGCGTCGGCCTGATCGCCGTCAAGGCGGCCGTGGCCAACTATGTCGTCAGGACCCGGCCGGAGGAGGCCGGCGAGGCGCTGCAGGTCATCGAAGCCGCCAGCCGTACCGCGTTGACCGAGATGCGGCACATGCTCGGTGTGCTGCGTGCGGAGGACTCTCCGGCCCAGCCTGCGACGGAACGCGCGCCGGTCCCGGGGCCGGCGAACCTGCCCGCGCTCGCCGAACAGGCGGCGATGGCCGGCCTGCGGGTGGAGTTGATACTGCGTGGTGTGGAACGCATGTCCGAGGCGCTGGGCCTGACCGTCTACCGGATCGTGCAGGAGTCACTGACCAACGCCGCCAAACACGCGGCACCGGCACGGTGCCGGGTGTCGGTGGACGCGGCGGGCAGCGAGGTGATCGTCGATGTCGCCGACGACGGGCACGGCCGGGACACGCCGGTGCGGCACCGTGACGGGCACGGCCTGATTGGCATGCGGGAACGGGTCACGATGTACGGCGGCTCCTTCTCCGCGGGACCACGGCCGGAGGGCGGCTTCCGGATCGTCGCGCGTCTCCCCGCCGAGCCGGGACGACAACCAGTCGGGCTCGTCCCGTGAGCCCGACGGTCCGGGTGTTGATCGCCGACGACCAGGCCCTGCTACGCGCCAGCTTCCGGGTGCTCATCGAGAACGAGCCCGGCTTCACCGTGGTCGGCGAGGCGGACACCGGCCGGGCGGCGGTGGCAGTGGCTCGCCGGACGCGACCAGATGCCGTGCTCATGGACGTCCGCATGCCGGACATGGACGGCATCGAGGCGACGGAGCAGATCTGCGGTTCGGCGGAGACCGCCGACGTGCGGGTCCTGATGCTCACCATGTTCGACCTCGACTCGTACGTATACGCCGCGCTGCGCGCCGGAGCGAGCGGGTTCCTGCTGAAGGACACCCCGCCGGGGGACCTGCTGTCGGCTATCCGGGTGGTGGTCGCCGGCGACGGACTGCTGGCGCCATCGGTGACCCGACGACTCATCGCGGAGTTCGTCCGCAGCCACGAACCAGCAGGTCCGTTCTCACCGGAACTGGAGCGCGTCACCGACCGTGAACGCGAGATCCTCACTCTCATCGCCCGTGGCCTGTCGAACGCCGAGATCGCCGCGCGGCTGCGGCTGAGCCTCGCCACGGTGAAGACGCACGTGAGTCACCTACTGACCAAGCTCGACAAGCGCGACCGAGCGCAGCTGGTCATCGTCGCGTACGAGTCAGGGCTGATCTCGCCCTCCTCGTCGCCGTCGATGTGAGTTCGACCGATCCTGCGCCGTTGGGGACGGCACACGGCTGCCCACCGACGGGCCCGCGACGGATGGAGACCACCATGACCGGTCAAACCCCTGACCCGACAGCTCAGCCGGACGGCTCGTGGCGCAGTGGAGCGCCGCAGGGCGAGCCGCGGCCGGAGGTGACACAACCGAGCGGCAAACGGCGGATGAGCCGACGTAAGTGGTGGTTCATCGGCACCCTCTTCGTGCTGGCCGCCATCCTCGTCGGGCTCTTGTCCGCCTTTCCGGCCGTCGCAGCGACCACCTGTCCGAGCTGCTACGGTCTGGAGCTGATAGCAGACGATCTTTACGCGGAGCGCGGGTTGCGCGGCACGCAGCAGCAGCAGGTCATCGACGTCGTCGATGACGGGCGCCGGCGGGTCCGGGAGTTCTACGGCGGTACGACCGGCTCGCCGACGGTGTTGGCATGTCTGAGCAGCACCTGCTACGACCGGATCGGCGGTGGGCGCGAACGTGGCATCGCCGTGATGAACCGCGCCGTCATGTTGTCGCCGCGCGGCGTCGACGTGGTCATCGCCGCGCACGAACTGTCGCACGTGGAGTTCGGGCGGCGGATGGACGAGCATGCCGAGCAGGTTCCGCAGTGGTTTGACGAGGGGCTGGCGGTGCTGGTCTCGGACGATCCGCGCTACCTGCTGCCGCAGTCGGCCGGGGACCGCTGCCGGGTTCCGACCGTCGGCCCGCTGCCCACGACGCTTGACGAGTGGCTTGCCGCTGCCCGCGCGGACACCCAGCTCTACGCCAGGGCTGCCTGCCAGGTGAACCGCTGGGCCGATGCCACGGCGGGCGGTCGGGCGTACGGGACGCGATCGAGCGCCTCGGTCGTGGCGAGCCCTTCGCGGCCGTCGTCAAGGTTTGACCGGCGCCGTGTCGCCGCGGCGGGGCGTAGTCAGCGACGCTGGTAGGACTCGACCGTCCGCTGGACTACCCGGCCGAGCCCGGACACCGGCGTGCTGGTCCCGCGACTCGGCGCACTCGACTCGGCGAGGCGCAGCGCCTGCTGGAGGATGTGCACGACCTCGGTCTCCGCATCCGCATCCTCCGTCGCCTGCACCCACGCCTCGATCGTCATCTGTCCACGCCTCCGCGAATGCCACACCACCCGCGGTGCTGTCGGACGCCGCCGGGAGATCGATTCGGAGACGCGATAGACCAGATGCATCCTGAGACCGGCGCCGGTGCCGGCGGACTCCGCGGCTGCGGTCACCCTGAGCCGCTCGATCGCCCGCGACCAAGGCCGGAGCCGGTCGCTCGTCTCGACGAGACCGTTGACCGTCAACGCCGGGACAGACTGTGGGCCCGCTCGTCCGTGACGCAGCCACCAGGCCAGACGCGAGGCGCCGATGACCACCAGGCAGGCGACCCCGTAGAACACCGTGGCGGGTGGAACCAGCAGGATCAACCCTTCGCTGGCGAGCCCGTCTCTGGTCGCCACCTGCTGTGGGCGGTCCGGCAGCAGGTAGACCGTGAGCACGTCGCCCACGCGATGGCTCCCCGCGAACAGCGGGGCGACGAGGCGGGCCGAGCGGGTGGTGCCCTCGAACCGGTACGACACGGTGACCACCTGCGGCAGGTCGATGCGCTGCACCGGGATGGCCTGGACGGCCGTGACCTCCGCGTCGACCGCCACGCCTCCGGTTATCCGCTGCGTGGCGAGACGGTCGAAGAAGGTGTATCCGACCCCGCCCAGGACGGCCGCCAGCACGGCGCCGACCGCCCACCTGCGCCACTGCGGGAACGGGGGCCTGTACGCGCTACTCAAGCAGCCTCCTCGGACTCCTTGCACGGGACCGTGGAGCTCAGGATCGTACCCGTGACGTCGCTGATGTACTGAGCCGCTGGTTCACCAGCTCGTTGGTCCTGGTCGGCCAGAACCTGATCTTCTTCGCCGCGAGGTCATCCACCGTCCTCCAGGTGCGCTCGCGGGTCCGTAGTCGGTGACGTCGTCGTCCGAGTACGGAACCAGGACGATCCGGCCGGCCCGGTCGGAATTCACCTCGTCAGTCCCACCGCAAACCTGGTGCTGGTCCAGCCGACCTGACCCTTGGCTGCCTGGAACACGTCTTCGACGGTCCAGCGGATCCCGACGACTCGCACGAGCTGCGTGAGGCTGGTCGGCTGTGGGGTCCAGCAACGGTAGAAGGTCAGCTCACCCGGCGGTGGCGTGGGTGATGTGGGCGTACCGGGCCCGCCAGTCCCGGACTCGGTACTCGTCCAGACCGGCCTCGTTCTTCGCCTGCTGGAAGCATTCCTCGACCGCCCACCGGGCGCCGGCGACCCGGGCAAGGTCGACCAGGCGGGTCGGCGGGGGCCGTAGCAGACGTAGTAGGCGACCTCGCCCGTGGTGATGCTGCGCCGGGCGAGGAGCCAGTGACCGCGACCGGGTCTCCACCACGCGGCTACCCGGATCGGTACCCGCGCCCACCAGTACTCACGCGGTCCGTGCGCACCCGCACCGGCGGACAGCCGGCACCACGCCTGACCAGGTAGGACGGCGACGAGTTCGTCGGCGCGAGCACGTCCCATGTCGGTGGTGACCAGATCGTCGTCGCGGCGGGTCGCGACCACATGCGGCAGCTGAGCCCACCAAAGCTATTCACATTTGAGTGATGATGGCGGTGGGTTCGCTGTATCGAGCGAGCGATCACCCGTGCACCGGACGGTGAGCCTGCCGGGCGGGCGTGGAAGGCCCCGATCGCAAAGGGTCGGGTGCCGGCTCGATGATGGGCTGCGGCGCGATCGGAGTGACGGTCCTCATCGGCGGTGCAGCTGTGGCTGGCTTCGCTCCTCGCTGGGCTCGTCGACGGCGACCGTGGCGACGGAGCAGACGATGACCGCGTCGCGATCCTGGAGGTCGGCGGTCACGTCTTGGACGCTGGCATCGGGGCCACCTTGCCGCTGCCGGCGAACTGGGCGGGATGTCGGCCTTCATCCGGCGTTCGGGCCGGTAGATCCAGCGGGGATGTTCGTCGCGGGTTGATGGGCGCTGCTGTGGCCGTGCCGGCAGCGGTAGCCGGACTGGCACGGCGTCGGGGTGGACCTCGATGGCACGGCCCGGGTGGTGCCCGTTGCACCCAGTGCGGTTGCAGCCGCCGCCCACACCGCTGGCGGATCCGCAGATCGGTCAGCGCGTACACCCGGGTGATCATCATACGGTGCGCCGCCGCGCTGATCTGCTGCGCCGCGCGAGGTCGGCCTCGCTGACCAGGGCCGAATGGGCCAGGTGTTGCGAGACACCGACGGGACTAAATCTCACCAAGTATCCTGTAACGCGCGCTTCGCACCATTCGGGATGTCGAACTATCCAGATCTTGAGCGTTTGGAGGGTTGCCAGTGGCGGTTCATGCCGCTCGGCCGGGGGGGG